>CAVDRA010000245.1:0-2686 GCA_963611155.1 bacterium
AGGCTCCCGGAAATCTGAAGAAGCAATCGGCTTTGAAAAAGTTCCGGATATTGCCGCGGCTCCGAAAAACAATATGCTTGTCGAGGAAACTTCAGCCGGAATCAGGCTTTCAATCCGCGACATAAAATTCATGCCGGACAGTGCTCAAGTTGTTTCAGGCGAGAATTCAAGGCTTGACGATGTCGCTTCAGTCCTGAAGACCGTGCCGAACCAGCTTTTGATTGAAGGATACACGGCGAGCGTCGGAAAGCCTGCCGGAGAGCAAAAACTTTCAGCCGAGCGCGCCGAGTCGATTGCCGCCGAGCTTGTAAAGCGCGGAATTTCAGCCGGCCGCTTAATCTGCAAAGGCATGGGCGGAAAAAATCCCGTCGCCGACAACTCTACAGCTTCAGGCCGGGCGCAAAACCGCCGCGTGGAAATCACGATTCTGGAGTAAAATTCTATGCAAGCTGGCTGATAAATCTTTCCCGCCAGTTTGTGTCAAAATCTATTCTGCTGTTTTTCGCTTTTCATGGAAAACTTATTTTTTCTTGATAATTCAAAATCATATTTACAAAATTATCGGACTTTTGAATAACTCTGCCATTTTTGAATGTTGGTTTGCTAAAGTTTCGTGATCAACAAAATTAACAAGCGGTTTTATTGAGTTGTAAATGGACTGGCTGATTTTATCTTCAAACTCATGTTTTCGTTTTTTGTCTGCTACAATGAAAAATTTTGCACGAAAGTCTTGAAGCTCATAAAATTTATTGAGCGAGTTAATAATATTTGTAGAATGTTCAACTTCATAAAAAGCATTTGGCATTTCACGTTCGTTGAACCATATTGTATCAATTGTTCTTGCCCTATTTGTTATTTTAGGATATGTAAAATCAGGAATATCTGTAATTGAAGAGATTTCTCCAAGTTTCTTATCAAGAAACATTTTATTCTTGTCCTGCGCAGGAACATAAGTTTTCAAATTTTTCATATTTTCTATATCAACAATCAAGCCCTGATAATATGCGTGGGTGAAAACTTCATTTTCTTCCTTGCCGTTTTCTTCTATCTGAAATTTTTTCAGAACTGATTCTTTTGATTCAGTCAAAGCCCAAAGACCGGGCTGAATCCTAAAAAATTCTTTTCGCCTTTGAAGATAACATCTTATGCTTTCAAAAGGCGTTTTCGTAATCCAGTTTGAAGTGTCTACATTCTGATTCAGATATGCAAGTGTCGCATAGCCATTGTTTTTTCTCATCGTTTCGATTATGTCATCAACCTGCGTGTGTTTATTTGTCATATTTTTTCCTTGTTGTTTATGCTGCAATTCTCTCTTCATTGTCAGAATGTTCTGATTTTCATGTTGTGAATGCTTTCAGCTCCTGTTCCTGCGAAAATATCAGCAAAGGTTTCAAACTCGCCGCAGTTTTCCGCGATTGTCTGCTTTATAAAGGGGAGTATTCTGTATTTGTTTCCAAGATAGCGGCGGCTGTTGATTTTTGTTGTCTGCATTTTTTACAACACTTTACCATTATTTCTGAAGATTTTAAATCAAGCATAATTTTTTATTCTTTGCTTGCAATCTCGCCGTTTCTCTTCCGTGCTAATCTCATTCCCCGTGACGTGTGTTTGCAATGCCCCCTGCCTAACGCTTGTCAGCACCCCTGCCGTGTGCCGGGCAGACCCCATCACAAAGAATTTCGGGCAGGGGGTCTGCCTGAAAATATAAAATCTTGACAAAATGATAATATTGCCATAATGTAAAGAAAAATATCGAAATTGGTAATAAAGCGGAAAACAGGAGAATTCTATGAGCGAGGAAATCGGAAAGAAAATCAACGAGGCCTTAAAAGAGAAGAATATGACGCAGAAAGAGCTTGCCGAAAAAGCGGGCGTTACAGAAGCCGCTGTAAGCCACTATGTAAAGGGCGACAGGGAGCCTAGAAGCAACACTCTCGGCGTGATTGCGGCTGCTTTGGGAGTCACAGCGAGCTTTCTTTTGGGAATGGGCGTCGGAAGCATGGCAAAAGACGGAAAGGCAAAGAAATTCGAGGAGCTCAAAAATTTTATTCTTGAGACCAGGGAGACTCTTTCTTCTGAGCAGAGAATGGAGCTTGCGAGGCTTCTCCTGAACTAAAAAATATTGACAAAGTGATAATATTATCGTATTGTTAATTCAGATATTGGAAGTGATATTTCCGGGGCGGGCGAAGCTGAGGAAAATACTTCCTAAGGAGGAAGATCAAAACAAAAGATACAGGTCTGCCTGAAGCTCCGGAACCGGGCGGACTAAAAACAAAAAAGGCTCTTCAAGAATCTGGTACATTCCTGAAAAGCCTGAATCCCGCATATAAGGCGAAATGTGATAGTTCCTCCATGATATGCGGAATGCCGGAAGTTTTCAAGGATGTTGTCTTTGGAAACAGAACCGGACCGGCGAAAATCTTTTATAAGGGAAGGCGGAAAATGAAAAAGCCTTTCTTCTGCGTAAAGCGCAGGAACGCGGGTTAAAAAAACGCGGGCATTTATGGAGAAAAAACAATGAAAAATTTTACAGAGCTTTCTAGCAGTGTGAACGTTACAGTCCACAAAAATCATCTTGACACAAAAAATATCACAAGCTATGCGAAAGTATGCCGGAAAACGGCAGACGTCGAGAATGTGATTGCGAAAATCGCAAAGAAAAACGGAAGCCTTGACGAGGCGA
>CAVDRA010000246.1:0-2669 GCA_963611155.1 bacterium
ATATGTTCTTGTTTCTTTGACTTGCGGAAGGCCCGTCGCTTCCGCAAGTCAAAGAAACAAGAACATATATGGCGGTTCCTGCAAGAGCAGCTGCAAGAAATTTAAACACTTTTAGCATGATAGTAACAGTATCGGCAGATTTTCCAAATTTTTAAAGCCAACTTAAGAGCGATTCAAAAAATTTCCCCCGTCTTTTCAATCCATCAGCCGAGTGATAAAATATCTATAGTTTTGAGATTAATCTGTCGATATAAAACAAGACTATAAATATTTTCTTTTCTTAAAGGGGAAAGCTCATGGGTGAATCAAACAAGTCAGACATGACTAAAGAACTAGACAACTACGGAGTCTGGGTGAAAAAACCGCCGCGGACAGTTTCGTCAGAAACAAATTCCGAATTCAGTGTTGTTGACAATACACCGTTTGACTCAGGAGATAAAGCTCTTACAACAGATGAGCTTTCCGCTTTGACTGCCATGGATGATTTTCCGGCGGACAGCGCAAACACAGAATTTTCAACAGCTGGAGAAAACACAATGAACGAAATGGAAAACATTGATATTGATTCATTCATGGACGGAGCAGACTTTTCTGACGCGAACGCGGCAGAGGAGCCTAAAGCGGAAGAAACAAAGCCGTCAGAGAACGAGACGCAGGAAATTTCGCTCGATGAATTTCTTGACGGTGGCGTTTTTGAAAGCGATGACGGAGGCTCCGCAGCTTCTGAAAGATCAGAAATGGAGTCAAAAGAAGCTAACGCAAAAAATCTTTCAAGCGGCCTAGATGACTACAATTCTGGTTCCTCAAACATTTCTATTGAAAGCAACGATTTTTCCATGCCGGACGACATCACAGTTTCAGATGCTCCGACAGCATCAGATTCATCTCAGGAAGATTTTTCGGATGACGCTCCGCTCGACATCGATCTTTCATTTGACGACACATCACTAGACAATTCTCAGCCGGAAAGCACCGAATCGTCTTCGGGAGCAGATTTCGAGACAATCGATTTGGATTCATTTGATCTTCCAGCCGCAGAAAGCGCAGGAATTTCCGCAAGCTCGCCTTCTTCAGACTCAGCAACATTCTCAGACGGAAGCGAAAGCGTGGACTTGTCTGAATTCGGTTTTGACATCAACGCCCCTGAATCTTCTGACAATGACAGCGAAACACAAGAACAGCCGGCTGACTCTTCTTCGCCGAGCACAGAAACAGAAGAAGTAGACTTGTCAGAATTCGGCTTTGATATTGACGCTCCTGAATCTTCAGGAGACGAGAAAGCAATCACAGATTCAAAGCAAGATGAAGCAAAAGACAGCGAAGAAAAAAACGAAGATGAAAAAGCGGATTTTTCACAGGCAGAAGACGTTTCTTTTGACGAAATTCCTTCGCTCAGCGACGAAAACACCGAAACAAAAAATGATGAGACAGATTTAGGCTCGATTTCTTTTGACGAGCCGGCAGTTTCAGAAGAGTCTGCTATTATCGAGACGGAAAATCAGGAGCCAGCAATTCAGGATTTTACAGAACCGGTTATTCCATCCGAGGAAAAAATTCCGGAAGAAAAACAGGAAAATATTGAAGTTTCTGACTTTGACAATTTCTCTAGTGCAAGCGAAATTCCAGACTCTTTCGACGAAGAAACAGCGTCCCTTTTTGCGGACGAGCCAGAAACTGAAGTTATTGAGCAAGGCGAGCCTGTCTTTGAGGAAACATCAGTTGATATTTCAGAGATTCCAGAGCCAGATCAAAATGAAAATGCGGAAAACAGCCAAAATCCGTTTACACTTTCACCTGATGGCGTTTTTGCAAATCAGAATTTTTCAGAGCAAAATGGAGAGAATACAGTTTCTGAAGAGAACGGCTTAGAAAATTCAAAACCGGTTGATTCAGAAGAAAAAGCTCCTCATGCAATTTCGCCTGCAGAAGCAGTTGCCGCAGAGACAACAACAGATGAGAAAATCGCCGGCGCGACGGCAGGAAAGGATGCTGATATTGCAGCTTCTACAAACAGCATATTGAGCCAGATTGTCTCAGAACTTGCATCTCTCAAAAGTGAAATCACAGGACTTAGAAGCGAATTCGAGGAAATCAAATCTAAAGAAACAAAAATTCCACAAACAGGAAATTCTTCCGGAGCTGAAGAAGATACTGGCTTTTTCAGCGAAAACGGAGAGGACGATACAATCGCGCTTTCTGTCGACGAGCTTGACGACATTTTAAACAATGTCGAGATGGTCAACGAAGACAATGAAGAGAAAAAGGAAGTTTCTGAAGAATCTGAAGACAGCTCAAAAGAAAATGTTTTTTCACAGCCGGACACACAAAGCGAAATTTCAGCAGGATCTCCAGCTGAAGAAATATTTGAAGAGCCAAAAATCAGCGAGCTTGAAGAAACAATTTCTGATGACGAGCAAAATGAACTTTTAGGCAATGTTTCAGACAAAGAAAGCACAGACGCACAAAATGACATTCTTGTTCCAAAGGTGGAAGAAGAAACAACAAACGAAACTGCAAATGAAGATACTGCGGATAATGCCGCTGGCGAAAACCTTTCAAGCGATGAAGCATTTTTCAAAGACGAAGAGCCGTTGCTTTCATCTGAAGATCTTTCAATCGGAGATTTCTCATTCGATGATGGTCCGAAAGACGCCGTCCGGTCAACAGAC
>CAVDRA010000247.1:0-2668 GCA_963611155.1 bacterium
GTTTGAAGTAACCTGATAGCTCTGGCCGTTAACAGTAACAGTGTAAGAACCGTTGGCAGAAGCAGCTTTCGGAGCTTCTTTTACGCCGAATGTCTTTTCTGCATCAACAGGACCGTTAGCGCGTGTTTCAAAGAATTTTGCAGCAACTTTCGGGAACATTGCGTATGTGAGTGTATCTTCAACAGAGCCGTTTCCGCCGTTTTTCTTTGATTCTTCAACCATTTTATCCCATTCCGGTTCAATAAGGTCTGCAGGACGGCAGTCAACGACTTTTTCCATCTTGTTGAGTTCAAGAGCCTTTTTAACGAGGTCTGCATTCGGAGCAGCAGGAACTTTACCGTATTTTCCGACGAGAAGGTCGCGGAATTCCTGAGTAAGGTTGTTGTAGCGTCCGAAGAGAACGTTGAATACAGCCTGAGTTCCTACAATCTGAGATGTCGGTGTTACAAGCGGAACATATCCTACATCTTTCTGAACAAGCGGGATTTCCTTGAGAACGTCATCGATTTTGTCTGAAGCGCCCTGCTGTTTAAGCTGATTTTCGAGGTTAGAGAGCATTCCGCCCGGAACCTGTGATTTAAGGATACGAGTATCAGCTCCGAGGAATTTTGATTCAAGTGAAGCATAGTGCTTGCGGATTTCACGGAAGTAAGCAGCAATTTCAAGGAGGGCAGAAATATCAAGACCAGTGTCGTATTCTGTGCCCTTGAGCATTTCAACTACAGTTTCTGTCGGTGAATGAGAAGTTCCCATTGCCATTGCAGAAATCGCAGTATCAAGAACGTCAGCACCGGCTTCAGCAGCCTTGAGCAGAGTTGCAACAGAAAGACCAGTCGTAGCGTGTGAGTGAATTTCTACAGGAAGGTCAACCTTAGACTTGATTGCCTTTACAAGGTCATAAGCTTCGTACGGCTTAAGAAGACCAGACATATCTTTAATACAGATTGAATCTGCACCAAAATCAGCATATGTTTTAGCAAGGTCAGCATAGATTTCTTTTGTGTGATACGGAGTTGTAGCGTAAGAAATAGCCATCTGAACGTGTTTGCCTGTTTTCTTGGCAGCTTTTGTAGCGCGTTCAAGGTTGCGCGGATCGTTGCAGGCATCAAAAATGCGGAATACATCGATACCGTTAGCAGCAGCTGCTTCAACAAACTTGTCAACTACATCGTCAGCATAGTGGCGGTATCCGAGAAGGTTCTGTCCGCGAAGGAGCATCATGATTTTTGTGTTTGGCATTGCAGCGTGGAGCTTTCTGAGGCGTTCCCACGGATCTTCATTCAGGAAGCGGATGCAGGAATCGTAAGTTGCTCCGCCCCATGCTTCTGCAGCCCAGTAACCGATTTTGTCGATTTTTGGAGCGATTGGCAACATATCAGCTGTTGTCATACGTGTAGCGTGAAGTGACTGTGTAGCGTCACGCAAAACAAGTTCAGAAATACCAATTTTTTTTGCCATTTTGTCAATTACCTCTGTTTATCAGTTTTTTTCGTGCAATGCAGTTGCAATAGCAGCAACAACAGCATTTTTATCCACTGCAGTCGCAACAGGAGCTGCACTTTCTGCTTTTGGCGCCTCTTCATCAAGCTTGGTAGCATGAACAAAAACTCTTAGCAAGTTCATAAAGCCAATCATGATGATGAGGAAGACAAAAACGACACACATACCCAGAACAGTAAGAATCGCACTCTGTCCCAGCATTTCTTCGATTGTCATAAATCCTCCATAGGAATATACAAAAATTACATTTTGTCAAAAAGTATAATTAGTTTAAGGCAATCATTCAACAATATGAAGATTGAAAAAATATCAGATTTTGCAAATTACCGCCAACTCAGTCAGAATATTTATATTAATAGCAAAATTTGACTTTTCAGACTTTAACGGTTTAATTAGGAAGGCTCTGATTTCCCCTTTTATCAGAAAAATCAAAAATACTTTCCAGAAGGCAGTCTTATGGAAAACACCGCAGGATTCCAGACAGAGAAAAATTTGCAGACAGCATTCGCGGACGAGTCCCAAGCCAGAAACAAATACACCTGCTTTGCCAGCAAGGCAAGAAAAGAGGCTATGAACAGATTGCGGACATCTTTGAGAAAACAGCAAGAAACGAAAAAGAACATGCAAAAATCTGGTTAAAAATTCTAAACAGAGGAGAAATTCACTCAACAGAAGAAAACCTAAAAGAAGCTGCGGCCGGCGAAAACTGTGAATGGACAGACATGTATAAAGACTCCGCAAAAACCGCGCGCGGGGAAGGCTTTGAAAGAATCGCAAAGCTATTTGAAATGACCGGCGAAATTGAAAAAGAACACGAAAAACGTTATCTAAAACTTTTGCAGAACGTAAAAGACAGGCTTGTATTCTCAAAAGACGGCGACTCAATCTGGCAATGCGCAAACTGCGGCCACATTGTTGCCGGAAAAAAAGCTCCGGCAGTCTGTCCGGTCTGCGTGCATCCGCAAAGCTATTTTGAAGTAAAAAAAAGAGAATTTCTAAACAAGTTGAGGCTGCTTAAAAGTTACAATCCCGGCGGTTGAGACTGCCGAACACACCCGATATGGAGTGTGGTTGATTTGCACAAAAGGCGCGCTCTTCTCAATCGGCGCTATGTAGCCCAAATTTCGAGTTTTAGAAAAATTTACAAAAAACGCGTAATTCTTTAAAA
>CAVDRA010000248.1:0-2659 GCA_963611155.1 bacterium
CGCCACTTCCTTAAGATGCATTCCGATTAAAGTGCTTCCAATATCAAGCCCCGCCGAAGCCTTCACATGCTCCACGACAACCGCGTCCTTAAAGCCATAGTAAGCCGCGGTTGCAAAAGAGCCGCCGCCGTGAGCCCACGGAACAACGCAGACTTCTTCAAGCGAATATTTTTCCGCGCATTCACGCTCAACAACAAGAGCCCGGTTTAAATGCTCGCAGCACTGGCAGGCAAGAAAAACGCCTTTTTCTTCCAGCGTCTCCCTCGCCGCATCAAAAACCGCTTTCCCGATTTCCGGAACAGAATCCCTTCCGATTCTTCCGCCGGCAATCTCGCTGGTCGAGCAGCCGATCACAAAAACCGAGCCTTTCTTCTGCGGATGGCCATCCAAAATGCTTTCTATAATCTTTTTTGTCTGCTCTGCAATCTCAAGAAGCGGAGCGTCAGACTTTTCATTTCCGTTTTGACTTGCGCAAGTGATTTTTTCAGTTTCCATACAAAAATTATAGCGGGTTTTCAGGCTGTGTAAAACCTCTCTTAAAAACGGGCGGTCCGGCGGCAAGCCGCCGTCGCTATGTCCGCCCTTCGCTAGACGCTCATTGTTTTGCTTCGCAAAACAACTTTGGGGCTCCCAGCGCTACCGCAAAAGATTCTTCACTTTTTCCAGGGCTTCGACATCCGCAGGAAGCCATTTTACGCTTTCAAGTTTTTCAGCGGAAAGCCATGACGCGTTTTCATGCTCTAAAAGCGTCAGATTTCCTGAAACAACCGAGCACAAAAAACATTCCATCACAAGATCAAAAGCAGGATAGCTGTACTCAACCGTGCAGAGCTTTTTTTCCGCCCTGATTTCTGTCGCAAGCTCTTCTTTTATTTCTCTGACAGCCGCCTGCTCAGCGCTTTCGCCGGCCTCAATTTTTCCGCCAGGAAATTCCCACCAGTCTTTCCATTCTCCATAGCCGCGCTGGGTTGCGAAAATCTGCTTTTTGCCGCTTGAGTCAGCGCGGAGAATCACCGCAGCTGAAACACGGATTGTTTTTCTATTTGTTTTTGAGACTTTCTGCTGTTTTATAATGTCCATTTTTTTCTTTTCCTGTTTTTCTAATGTTTTTTTCCGCACAAAACATATCAGCTTTCAAGATAGCTGTACAGATTCTGCGGAAGCGGATTTTTCATCTTGAACTGGATGTTCACGACAGGAAGCTTTTCGTTTTTTCCGTCTTTATGGAAATTTATCTGCGTGTCTTCAAAAGAGTCGTAAATCATGTTTCCCAGGTAATAAAAGTCGCTTCCTTCGTCATCGCTTTTCTTTATAAAAAGCATTGCCTTTATGTTGTTTACTTTCTGATTTATCAGCGCCGCAACTTCCGGGGTGTCTGACGTGCGGCGGCTCCGGCTCATCCAGCTGAAATGCGATCTGTCTATGAATACGTCCTCGTATTTTGTTGATTCTGAAATGTCTTCTTTTTTGTTGTATGTGACAAAAATCGGGCAGGCAGGCTTTTCATAGGAAAGCTCGGTCTTGTAGCCGTAGATTGTCGAAGAGCAGTCGGTTTTCCAGTTCAAAAGCTTGCAGATGTCTTTCCGGGTGTATTTTCTGTAGAGAACGAGATTATCGTCATAGCATTTTTCTTCTGGCTTTAAGCTTGAGCGCTTTATAGCATATTCAAGGCAGTCGCAAAGCTCTGTTTTGTAAAGGGGATTTTCTAAAAGCGATGAAAAATCTTTTGTCCTTTTGACTGATTTTTTTTCGTCGTCAATGCTTATGTAGGCAATGCCGCCGTATTTTTTTCTGTCGTTCTGCGTGTAGAATTCAGGCGAAAGCGTGTTGCACATTCCTTTTAAATCGGCCTTGTTGAGCTTTACGCCGTACCCAGAAAGCTTTCGCGCAAAATCTTCAACTAAAATCTCCTCTTTTTCCGCAAGAATCTTCAGAATAAGAAAAACACTGAAGCAAAACGGAGTATTGTACTTGGTAAAAGTATTGAAGAACGTCTGGAAAATGTTGAAAACAGGGAAGAATTTGGGCACTGGGAAATTGATACTTAGTTGGACAGCGGCATGAAAAACATTCAGTTCTTCTGACTCTTACAGAAAGAAAAACAAGATTTGAAATTGTCCGAAAAATTGAAGGTAAAACAAAGGAGTTTGTAAAAGCAGCCGTAGAAAATCTCTTTGGAGATTATCATACAAACTGCTTTGATATTTTTAAAACAATAACACCTGACAATGGGCTAGAATTTGCCAGCATGGCAGAATTAGAGGAACTTGGACTTCAGGTTTACTTTGCTCATCCATATTCATCTTTTGAACGTGGTACAAATGAAAGACATAACAGAATAATCAGAACCTTTATTCCAAAGGGAAAAGATATAGATAACTATGAAGAATGGTTCATAGAAGATATGGAAGACTGTATGAACAATCTTCCAAGAAAAATTTTAGGTTATAAAACTCCAGCTCAACTTTTTGAAGAAGAACTGGATAAAATATATAGAAAAACAGCATAGCAAAAGAACTAGTTCAACTTGCAATTGCATTTTTTGATATTGATTTTTCTTTGAATAATGAAAAAACTGCTGAAAATGAAATTTAGCGGCGCCTTGCGTTAGCGCTGGGAGCGCCGCCGAAAGGCGTTCGGTGCTTCGCGCCGAATGAAG
>CAVDRA010000249.1:0-2648 GCA_963611155.1 bacterium
ATCAACAATAATCGTGTCAATGCCGTTTTTCTTTGCGTAAGCCAGACCGTTTTTAGCAACTTTCACAGCATCTTTTGAAGCCGCGTTTTCCTCAAAATAAACAGGAACGCTGATTTTTTCGCCGAGCTGGCGAAGCTGCTCAACAGCCGCAGGACGCACCAAATCACAGGCAACCAAAAGAGGCTTTCTTCCGTCTTTTACAAGCCGGGCCGCCAATTTATGAGCCGCAGTTGTCTTTCCGGCGCCCTGCAGACCAAGAAGAAGAATTACAGACTGAGTATCAGGTCCCTTCAGCTGCAAATCAACTTTCGCGTCGCCCAAAAGCTTGACAATTCGGTCATAAATGATTTTCACGAACTGCTGTCCCGGATCAACGGCACGAAGAACTTTCTCGCCTTTTGCTTCCTCGATAGTCGCGTTTACAAATCGGCGGACAACACGCAAATTTACATCGGCTTCAAGAAGAGCCATTTTTATCTGCTCTACAGCATCCTCGATATTTTTCTCTGTGATAGTTGATTTTCTGCTTACCGTGCGGACAATATCGCTGAATGTGTTTGTAATCTTCTCAAGCATTTATCTTTCCTGTTTTAGTCTGTGAAGTCTAAAAAATTAGTCTTCAGAATTCGAGATTTTTCCCTGAGTCAAAAGCTCCTGCAGAAAATCCATCGGCTTAATCTCTTTGTTCAAAATTCTGTAAAGACCGTCGCAGATTGTAAGCTTTAAATTGTATTTTTGCGCAATCTCATGAACAAATTTGCAGGCAACAGCGCCTTCTGACAAATATCCGATTTCACTGATTCTTGAAATCAAATCATCAAGGTTTTTGAATTTATCAAGAATATTCGTCTTTATAATATCCTGTCCAAAACGCCTGTTTCGTCCATACTTTGAGCGGCAAGTCACATCCAGATCGCCGACTCCGGCAATGGACGTGAATGTTTCAGCGTGAGTTGCGCCCAAGGCAAAACCAATCTGCTGAATCTCGTTTAATCCAGCCGCAAGCAAAAGCGACTCTGTGTTGTCGCCGAAAACGTCAGAATGTTCGCTTACAGCGTCAAGCGAGCCGTAAACAACTGCGATTACGTTTTTCGCAGCCGCGCAAACTTGAACTCCGACAGCATCAAGCGAAGAATAAACCATCAGACCTGGAACGCGCAAGAGCTCGCGGAATTTTATTGAATTAAGAGCATGCTCGCTCGCCGCAATCAAGCCTGTGAGTTTTCCCATTGCAACTTCCTCGGCATGAGAAGGACCTGAAATATAAACAAAAGCGTTTTTATAACATTCCGGGAAAACATCGTTCAAAGCGTCAAGAACAAGGCGCGGACCGTTTTCAGAAGCGATAAAACCTTTTGTAAGAACGCCAATAACAGTCTCGCCGTTTTTGATTGAAGGAACATCAACAATCTGTTTTGCTGTGCTTGCAAGATAAAGCGACGGAGAAGCAAGAATAAGATATTCTTTTCCAGACGCAACCTCTTTTATATCTGTCGATGCTGTCAGGTTTTCTGAAAGAGGATAGCCCGGCAGGTAACGTTTGTTTTCATGTTCATTATTAATTCCATCAACGACATCCTGCTCACGGGCCCAAATCTGAACTTTATGGCCGCCACGCGCGATAGCCTGCGCCAATCCAGACCCCCATGCTCCAGCTCCGATAACACCTACATTCTTTGGTTTCATTTTACAACCTCGATTTTCCATTGTATTCAATAGATTATTTAAAATTCTATATTCGATATATAAACAGCCGTAAAAACACGGCGAAAAACAACTTAAATTATATTCTTTATTCAACAACCTTTCAACTTCAATTCGACTTCAGCAATAACATCGTCCGGTGTCGAGGCTCCGGCAGTAAGCCCTACAGTCTCAAGATTGAAGAAATTCTCAGGAATTTCACTCGCATTTTCAATCAAAGCGGCGTTGGCGCAAAGTTTTTTCGCAGTCGCAAAAAGACGGTTTGTATTCGCGCTTGTTTTTCCGCCGATCACAAGAATTCCGTCAACATTTTCGCACAAGTCAATCAACGAATTCTGACGCTCATGAGTCGCCGGACAAATTGAATTCACGACCTCTGTCTGAGGAAATTTCTCTTTCAAAAATTTTTCGATTTTCCCAAATGCTGAAATGCTGAAAGTCGTCTGCGAAAGAAGCACAATTTTTCTGTCATCTATATCAGAATAGTTAGCGCAAAGCTTTTCAGCTTCTGTTTCAACATCATCCGTGTCTTTTATCAAGATAAAATCGCAGGCAAGATTCTTTTTTTTAGCGGCTTCACGCGCATACCCTTCGATTCCGACAACTTCTCCATGATTTTTATCGCCTGCAAAAAATATAATATAATTTTCACCGGCATATTTTGCGGCGCGTTTCTGGCTGTGGGTAACAAGAGGGCAAGTTGCGTTTATCACATTTACGCCCATAGATTTCAGCTCTGCTTCCTTTTCCGGCGGAACTCCATGCGCGCGAATCAAAACAGTATCATTCGGTTTCAATACAGAAAAATCACTGTCAGAAAGTATTTTCAACTTTCGCTCTGCAAGTTTTTTCAAAGCGGCAGGATTATGAATCAAAGGCCCAAGCGTATAAACCTGCCCTTTTTCCACCTGGCTAATATCAGAATTTTCATCAAGCGCAACGTC
>CAVDRA010000250.1:0-2603 GCA_963611155.1 bacterium
GGAAATCTATCTCGCTAACGGGAAAAAGCGGAGCAGACGCCTTTTTTTTCAGTCTATTATTCTTCTCAACATTTGAAAGTAAAATTTCGCTGTCGTTTTCCGTGCCAGAGCCAGGCACAAAAATGAGATAAGGTTTTCCGAATGCGATAATTTCTCCGGAATCATCTAGCGCGGTCTCTTTTTGAGGAACGGAAACTTTTTCAACATTTCTTATTTTTGAGCTTCTTCCTGTTGTGCACTGAAAAACATCAGTTCCTATTCTAAGAAATTTGTCTACTAAAAATGTTTTGCCGCCGTTATCCTCGTCTGTAAAGCTCGCCTTTGCATAGCTGTATTCCATCTCAGAAAGCCAATATCTGATTCTGTAGATGTCTTTTCCATTCAAAAGATACGAAACAACTTCTTTTTTGAAAACAGGAGCGGAAATTGTTATTCCTGACGCGGATGAAGCGGCCCTATAGAATCCGTCTTTTTTGTTTTCTGAATTTTCTTTCTGACCAGATTTATCCTGTTTTTCTGAGTTTATTTGTGAATCAGTGTCGGCAGCGGAATTTTTTATCAGAAAATCAAGATAGAGCTTGCCTTCAATTACACAGACTGGAATCAAAACGCTCTCTTTTTCTCCTGGATATTTTACAGAAATCTCGTAAACTCCTGCTGTTTTTGAAGAATTTTCATAAACTGTGATGAATTTTAAATTGATTTCATCTGCCGAAGATTTTGTGGCATTGTTACGGTCTCTTGACTTTATCTCGCGGAAAGAAGCCGGTTCAGATGCGCGGTCGCTATACCATTGATAAAAAACGCGCAGAACAAGCGCAAACTGATTATCGAGCGAAAACATTACGAGTCTGTCGCTCCCCTGCCAAATTCCGCGCAAAAGCTCAGGAACTTCATCGCCTGCAGTTCTTGAAACGACAGGAAGCGAAGGGGCTTTATCCCGCACAGAAACAAAGCCTTCGTTCGGCTGGGAAAATAAAGGCGGAAGAAAAAAACTCAAACACAAAAGCAAAAATGATTTCCGGACATTAAAAACAAAAAAAAGCTTTCTCATCGCTTTATTATCGGTTTGATTTTTAACGCCGGAAAGCGTGTTTTTATTATTTTCCTGTAAGGCCAGGCTTTCCTGCCCTGCTCACCGGCCAGAACCTATAAGAAGTGTTTCCCAGCATTCTGTTCCGGCTGACATACTGCGGCTGCATATCGCTGTAATAAGTTGCGCTGTATTCGTCATGCGTTGAAATTGGAGCAAGCCAGTAATCATAAGAATGGCGCATATCAAGCGAATTAAAACGGTTGTCGCCCATCATAAAATATGAATCTTTAGGAATATAGACAGGATTTCCGTCGGAATCATTTGCAGGGAAAATCGGCATATTACGCCTGTCAAGAAGATAAACATACGAATGAAGAATTTGAGCCTTTTCCAAAAGCGCAGCTTTTCCGCTTTCAGAGCGCAAAGAAGACAAAGAAGCGGAAGAACCGAATTCCTTTAAATTCTCAACAGCGAGCCGTCCGAAAACAAGCTTTATCATAAGGTTTAAGCGGTAATTCGCTTCAGAATAAAGATCGCCGGCAAAATCAATATTCTCTTTTGTCCATGAAGTCATGAAATTTTTAAACCAAGCCGCGCCGTCATTAGCTAAAAGAAGCTTTGCCGTTATAAGCTCGTTTCTGTCAAAAAGCTCGTATTCATTTATATTTTTTTCGTTTGTTGAAAAATTGTCAGAAAAAACATTTCTTGACGATGAGTAAAAATTTTCAAGCTCGTAAAGCAAAGAAGCTGCTTTTGAAGACGGAATTTGCTTTGAATAATTTTCAAACTGCGAAACAAGCGAAAAACATTCAGCTTTAACGGAATCAATGTCAAGACTCCGCCTTTCTTCCTCGAATTTCAGCATAGCATCATAGTCATTTTGAGAAATAGGAAAATCCATAATTCCGGATTTCAGCCCCGGGCGAACTTCGTTCAAATTCCACGCGGCCCATTTTGCATCATCAGCCACTGCCTTGAATTCGTTATCGCCTTTTCTGCGCGAATAAAGAATGCCGTCCTGCATCATAAGCTGCTCGCCAGGCTCGCCGCAAACACGCTTTACAAGAGGATCAGCCTTTGGATTTCCATCTGCCTCCACATTCAGATTGACTTTCGTGAGCGTGCACATATAGACAAGCTGTGAAAGAAAAGTCTTGACTTCTGATTTTCTGTCATTTGAGTAATGAGGATTTCTAAAAACAACAATATCGCCGCGGGTGTATTTTTTCACATATGGAAGCCCGATTTCTGAAAGCGGAAATTTCGGGCCGCTCAGTGTCTTAAAGACAACGACACGGTCTTTTATAAGAAATTCAGGAACCATCGACTCTGAAGGAATCTCATAAAGCTGAACAATAAAAATGTTCAAGAGCAAAACCATAAAGACAGCCTGAACAAGAGCGTCAATCCAGCTTAAAATTTCCCTGAAAAACCGCTTTGGCGAAAACGCCCGCTTTTTTGACGAATCATTTTTTTTCTGTTCAATATATTTTTCCCATTCCTTGTCAACTTTGCCGATTGTGAACGCTTATGAGGCGCGCACGGTTTTTGTCTTGAAGCGGGGAAA
>CAVDRA010000251.1:0-2598 GCA_963611155.1 bacterium
GGGCAGCCAAATTTACAGTGTCGCCAATCGAAGTGAAATCCTTGCGGGTTTTTGCGCCCACCGAGCCGAAAATGACTTTTCCTGAATTTATTCCGATTCCAATTGAAACAAAAGTTGTTCCGTCCGCAACAGAAATTTCCTGCTGCTCTTTCATTGCAGAGCGGATTTCCATGGCTGCCTTGCATGCATTGTATTCCTTTTTCGCGCCTGAAAAAAACGCCATCACCTCGTCGCCCGCGTATTTGTCTATGTCGCCGCCGTTTTTCAGAATGATTTCTGTCTCAATATCAAGATAATGATTTAAAAGCTCCACGACCTTTCTTGGAGACATTCCCTCGCAAAGAGATGTGAAATTTCTGATGTCAGTAAAAAGAAAACACAGCTCGCGCGATGTTGTGCTCCGCTTGCTATCCTTTTCCGCGTGGCGCAAAGTTGACATCGAAATATACGGAACAATTCCCTTTATAAGGCTCACCATGTTTCCAATCTCAGCCGAAAGCCCTTTTATCTCGTCTTTTGTCCTGATTATGTCATTAAATTCGATTTCTTCAGCCCCTGTTCTGTCGCGCCCGTCGCTTTTTTCAAGCAATGACTCAATCTGTCTTGAAGTTTTTCTGACATTCGCGCGGAGATACAAAAGAGGATTTATCAGCTTGTCCGACATGAAAAACGACACAATCACCGAAAGATAAATAAAAATCACAATCGTAGAGAAAACAAAAATTTTTGTCTTGAAATACTGCCTCATCAAAACTTCCTGGCGGTAAGTCACAATTGAAAATCCTACCAGCTTGCGGCCGTCTTTTCTCGCGAACGACACAGGATAAATATACTTGCAGTTTTTTCCCTCCCTGTCATAAACAAATGAATTTCTATAGCTTCCGTTCTGGTACATTCTGATGTACTCGCGCGCCTGGGAATCTGAAATTGACTTTTCCTTTTCTGGAACTTTCGACGGCCGGCCCGTTGTATAGGCGAAAACATCAAACTTAGGAAGGACTGTCGCGGCGCTGATTTTTTCAAGATAGACATTTGAATTCGCGCCGGTGATTATGATGTCAATGCGCTCGTAAGGAGTTCCCGAATAGCTGTTCGTGCTTTTTTGAGCTTCAAAGTAAGCTGATATTTTCTCATATTTCCCTTCCGCAGAATCATAGACAGCAGCTGTCTGCTCCGCCTGAGTTTTTCCCACATCGCTGACAGCCTCGGTAATCATCGTCTTGTATGCTTTCAGAACAGTAAAAGCAAAAAGCGCAAGAATCGCCGAAATTGAAAGAACCAGAGTCAGGATGATTTTTGTTTTTATTGAAGACCTTGCCCCCCTGCTTTCTGCCTGAATCGCCTTGTAGTCAGAATATCTCGGATCAGAATTTCTTTCATAATGAAGAGCGTAAAAAGCCATCAGCGCGTGCAGGGCAAAGCATGCGAAAAAAGCCGCGTAAACATGCCACGGCAAAAGAGAAAACCAGCGCGCGGCATTGGCGTTCGCAAAAAGAAGAACAAAAGAGCAGTAAAGATAAATTGTAAGGCTTGCAAAAGTAAGAATATAAAGAATTTTTCTAAGATTATCTTTTATGAAAAGCGAAAGAACAAGAAAAAGAGAATTCAGCGGGAGAAAGTAAATCAGAAAAAGCGGCCAGTAAAAAACCGTCTGGCGAACAGGCCCGATTCCATCGTAAAACGGCAGAAAAATCGGATACAAAAGGTCCGGGATATTTTCCGGAGCGATGCCTGAATCAAAAAGATTCAGCTGGCTCATGCCGACTGGAAGAGCGAATAAAACAGCGAGAAAAGCCGCAGCCGACAGATGGAGAGCATATTTCAGGACTGTATCTTTTCTTTGAGAAAAAGACGAGGAAATATTGGAAAATGCGGAGCTTGCATTCTTTTTCACGTCCGCAAAAAGATCAGGGAATTTCATTGCGTTATTCTATCAAATTTTCAAAAGTTATGTTTGCGGCGGATTTTTGATTTTCCAAGCGGATTCTAACTGTTTTCAGCTGCGGTTAATTGATTTTCAAGCCGCGTTTTCAAGAGGAATTTCAATTTCTATTATCATAAAAACAATTATGTGCTAAAATCGGGACATATGCTAAAGGGACGAAATTTAATAAAACCTAACGATTTGTCAGTTTCTGAAATCGATGAAATTTGTTCATTGGCAGAACAAATTATTGTTGATCCGGTTTCTTTTCAAGATGTGTGTCGCGGGAAAATTCTTGCGACACTTTTTTTTGAGCCAAGCACAAGAACACGCCTTAGCTTTGAGGCGGCAATGCTTCATTTAGGCGGAAGCGTTGAAGGTTTTTCTGACGCCGCAAATTCCTCCACTGCAAAAGGCGAAACTTTATCCGACACAATCCGCGTTGTATCCTCATATGTTGACGTTATCGCAATGCGTTCTCCAAAAGAAGGAGCTGCTCTTCTGGCAAGCCAATATTCAAACTGCCCTGTAATAAACGCCGGAGACGGCGGACATTATCATCCTACGCAGACGCTTACCGACCTTCTCACAATCAGAGCGCTTCAGGGCGGCTTTGAAAACCACACAATCGGATTTTGCGGAGACCTTAAATTCGGGCGGACAGTCCACTCGCT
>CAVDRA010000252.1:0-2547 GCA_963611155.1 bacterium
CTATTATTTTAATAAGATTGACGGCTTCTGGATGGTTAATATTCCGCCAATCAATGAATAGAATTTTTTAAAGAGCTTGTTTAAGTTGCTTTTTAGAAAAAATTATTTTATACTTTCTTACATCGCGATTCGATATCGCTTTCCCAGGAGGAATTTTTAATGAAATCTTTGAAAAAAGTTGCTGGCACAATGTGCGCAATTCTTGTTGCCGCCGCCGCGTTTGCTCAGGAAAATGATGCGGGCAAGACAGAAACATCTGCTGAAAGCTCATATTTGAGCAGTGTTGAAGATGTTGTCATAACTGAACTTGCAAATTCTGATGAAAGAGACAATAAGCTTGTTGCACTGCAGTATCTGGAGAATGCTGTCAATGACGGGCGGACAACTCCTGACATGATGGTTGCGCTTGACTCCTTGGCTGGCGAAGGCATAAAGTCCCAGTCGAGAACAAAGGGGCGCCTTATGAATAACTATCCTGATATCCGCGCAAAGGCCTGCGAGCTTCTCGGAAAAGTTCCTACAGAAGAGTCTAAACAGTCTTTGAAAAAAGTTGCGCTTGAGGATAATGAGCCTATGGTTATAACTGCGGCTATCCGTTCTCTTGGGGATGTCGGAATGAACGATAATGATGAGGTTACAAAAACTATTGCTTGGGCGCAGAAGAAGAACGCTGTATTAAACCCTACTTCTTCACTTGCTCTTGAGGTTTTGATTGCCTATGAGAAGCTTGCTGGTTCAGTGCAGGATAAAAGCGAGATGATTCAGTCGGTTGGTGCGATTGCAACTGATTACCATTATGTTAAGCCTGTAAGAGACCGTGCTCTTGCCCTTTTGAAAACTCTTCAGGGAACATCTGGAACTAAGAGCAATAAAGACGCAAAGTAAACGACGGATATAATGTTTTTTATGCAAGAGGAATCTGTATGGGGTTCCTCTTTTTTTTATACGATAAAAATTTGTAAAAAAAAGGAGCTTCCTTTATGGAACCGATAATACTCGCATCCTCCTCTCCCCGCCGGCAGGAAATTTTCAAGCAGCTTGGCATACCTTTTCAGGTGAAACTGTCTCCAGTGGAAGAAATAATTCCAGATGACATTGAAAAAGAAAAAGTGCCTGAATATCTTGCGATAAACAAAGTGAAATCTGTGGAGAAAACTTATTTTGCAGACCGCGAAATCCCGTGGATTTTCGGAGCGGACACAATGGTTTATCTTGACGGCGAGCTTCTCGGAAAACCTTCTGATTCTGAAGAGGCGGCTAGCTATCTTGGGCGGATACAGGGGCGGACCCATAAAGTTATAACAGGAATGGCTTTGTTTAATGGAAAACTGATGTATGTTTCGAGCCGCACTGTTATTACGGAGGTGACTTTTGCCTCTATGTCAAAAGAAGAGATTGACTGGTATGTTGATTCTGGAGAATGGCATGGGGCTGCGGGCGGATACAGGATACAGGGGCTTGCGTCATGCTTTATCAGCAAAATTTTAGGGACAAGCACAAATGTTGTCGGCTTGCCTATTTTTGATCTTTATGATATGTTGAAAGAACAAGGTTATTCATTTTTTGAATAGTTTTGTCGGGCTTTTTGTCTGAGGCTGTTGGCCAAGGCTAAAGTTTCGTAATTATCCGGACGGGTAACCGTCGCGAGAAACAGAGTACGGTGGAAAGATTCTTTATTAAAGACTTTTCCGGTGAAGGAGAAACTCTATGGCAGTTGTAACCATGAAGAGTTTGCTTGAATCTGGTGTTCACTTTGGTCATCAGGTAAAGCGTTGGGATCCGCGCATGAAGAAATATATCTTCGCAGAGCGCAATGGAATTCATATTATTGACTTGCAGAAGACAATCGCTGCAATTAAAGACAGCTATGAGGCTGTGCGCAAGATTGTCGCTTCTGGAAAATCTGTTCTTTTTGTCGGAACAAAAAAACAGGCTCAGCAGGCTATCCAGAAGGAAGCTGAGCGTTGTGGAATGTTCTATATAAACAACCGCTGGCTTGGTGGTATGCTTACAAACTTTTCTACAATCAAAAAATCACTTCAGAGACTTAAGAAAATTGAGAAAATGGAAGTTGATGGAACTTTCAGTAATCTCACAAAGAAAGAGGTTGCAAATCTCTTGAAAGAAAAGGCGAAGCTTGAGAAGAATTTGGGCGGAATCAAAGAGATGAAAGATCTTCCTGGAGTTCTTTTCATTATCGATACTCATAAAGAGCAGATTGCTGTAGCCGAAGCTCGACGTATGGGAATCCCTGTTGTTGCAGTTGTTGACACAAACTGCAATCCTGAGGGAATTACGTATCCAATTCCTGGAAATGATGATGCTATCCGCGCTATTTCTCTTTTTACTTCCATTATCGCAAATGCAGTTGTAGAAGCAAATAATGAGGAAGGTCTTAAAATTATCGAGACTCTTGGTGATGAAGAAGAAGTTCAGACAGACGCTTCAACTAAGAAAGATGATGAAGAGATTGTTGACTATTCAAACTACACTCCTTCTGAGCCAAAAGAAGAAGATGTGGCTGAAGAAGAAGACCTGGAAGAAAAA
>CAVDRA010000253.1:0-2544 GCA_963611155.1 bacterium
GCATATTACAAGGTCGAATTTGTCGATGCCTTCTTCCTCGACGAAACCTTCTTCTGTGATGTCCGCATTGAAAACTTTGATGCCGGGAAATCTTTCGGCCGCCACTTTTGCGTTCTCCTCGTTCGAGTCAACAATCACAAAGTCGCTGTTGATTTTTGATTTTAGTCCTAAAAACTGTCTGATTCTGCTTTTTTTTGTGTGAATGAGTTTTTCCGCAACGATTATTCCGATTCTGTTTGCGCCGACAAGCGCGATTTTTCTGATTTCTTTGACTTTTGAGCCGCAGAGGCTTAAGAATTCGGGCAGGTCTGTCCGCTTCAGGAGAATTCCTATGAAGTCGCCGGCCTTTAAAATCGTGCCGCCGCTTGGAAGAGTTGTCTCGCCGTTGGATTCAAGATATGAAATCAAAAAACGTTTTTCAGTGACTTTTCTGATGTTTTGGAGCGCGATTCCGTCAAAACGGGATTGAGGGTCGATTCCGATTCTGACAAGCTCGTAAGGAGAGTCGTCAAAAGAAATCGAGTCCATTATTGCGCCGTGTTCTACCGCGCTGATTATTGCCTGTGCCGCCTCAACGTCAGGATGGACCATAAAGTCAATTCCGTAGAGAGGGCGGTGCTCGCCTGTCAGAACGGTCGCGTGCTTTTTTGCCGCCGTGTTTGTGTTTACATAGTAGGCGTAGTTTCTGACCCGCGCGATTTTCAGAATGTTCGGATAAACTGAGTCAACAAGAGAGCAGGTAATCATATTGACTTCGTCGGATGAAGTTACGCATACGAGCGCGTCCGCTTTTTCGATTCCAGCTTCCTCGAGAGTCTCAAGATTGTTTCCGTCGGCTTGGATAACGTTGCAGTCGAGCCTGTTTGAGGCGTGGCGCACAGTGTTTTCATCATTGTCGATTATGACAACATCGTTTTTTCCGTTTACAAGCCGTTTCGCAAGCTGAATTCCTGTGAATCCAGCCCCGACAATCACAATTTTCAATTATTGTTATCCTTAAAATCAAGTGAAAGTGTTTTTCCTGAGCTTCGCTTTTGCGGGCTTATTCGTCGTTCTCTTTAGAAAGCTTCGATTTCCCGTTAGCTGTGATAAAAATTGTTCCGAGAACCGCAGCCGTGATGATTGTCGCTCCGATAATTTCCCAGATTCCGTTTGTTCCGTACATGATTCCGAGCATTATGAAATATCCTTTAAGGCCGCCTTCGGCGATTTTCATTCCGCCTAGAAGACTTTGCGCAAAGAATATGAATACCATTGTCATTACATAGAAAGTATGCAGAAAAGTTCCGAAAGCCGCTGTAACAGCACCCGCGAGCGTTTTTTTCATGAAAGGCAGTTTTGAGAGGGCGGTGTAGATTGCCCATACCGAAACCGCGAATAAAACGCGCGGAAAGACGGAGCAAAGAGGATTTCCGAAAAAAGGTGTTCCAGACATATTAGAGCGGATGCAGCTTGTAAGACCGAAAATAAGCCCCGTTATTGCAGCCGGGCCGAAACCGCCGAGAACAGCCGCAAGAATCACAGGTATATGAAGAATTGTGATATTGATAAAGCCAAGCCTGATGTAGCCAAGCGGAGTTATTGAAAGGAGAACGCAAAGAGCGCTAAAAAGTCCGGTGAGTGCAAGTTTGTAGTTTTTGCTAGCAGAGTTCATAAAATCCTCGACATTGTTATATTTGCTTGTTTTCAGCAATTCCTAAACGATGGAAAGTAGAAAACAAGCGAAACTAGTTTATCAAAAAATGCACCCCAGTTGAAGCAAAATTGAAAATGCCTTTAAGTAATCTCTTAAACAAGATTAACAGCCAATTCATTCTATAAAAAAAATGGTGTATTATAATTTTGCTATGAGAAAGATGGGTGTCAGACTTGTTATAGTTATGATTTTAACGGTTTTTCAGGTTTCCCTGCCGTTTGCAGAAGGTTTTTCTGGCGGCTCAAGAGGCTCTCCTGGAAGTCCAGCCGAAAGCAGATTGCAGCCCCGTGAAAGATACCACTCTTCCTATTCAGAAAACGGCTCAGAGCGGAGAAGTTTGTCCGGCTCATCTCAAAATTCAAAGAATAACGGGGATCCTTTGTCGGAGAGCTTTAATCCGGCGACCGGCTGGCATACTGTTTCAGAACCTGTTGAAGTTGTGAATTACCGCGGAAACAGAAAAGTTGTGATTGATAAAGAGCTTTCCGTTACAAAAGTTAAGGCAGAAAAATTAGATTCCGGAAAAATAACCGTCAAGGTTCTGTTTAATCAGGAAATAAATCCAAGAAGTTTCTCAGCTTCTAATTTAAAAATAAATGGAAAAATTGTTACCGATGATGTAAAATTTTCGTTTAGTAATAAAGGCGATTGTGTTCTTATACAAATCCCTGCGCAGTCAAGAGAATTTTCACTCGCGATAGATAATGTCGAGGCTTTTGACGGTGAGCAAATCCCGGAAATAAATCTCGGGAACTTTCAAGTGAATTGACGTGTTTTTTTGCCGCGTCAAGGAGTAAAAGATGGAAAATGAATCGAAAGCAAAAAAGATTCTTATCGTAGAGGATGAC
>CAVDRA010000254.1:0-2532 GCA_963611155.1 bacterium
TCCACGAATTTTTAAGCTGGGAAACTCCCTGATTCTTTTAATGCACTCGTGTATGTCAGCTTCGCTCATGCCGAACTGATTGCCATTTGTAAGGCGGAGTATAATGTCCTGACTATGATTTTTTTCTGTTTTTAGAACAGAAATCAGGTGTTCAAGATGAGTTTTCGATTCTAATGTTATTGTCCCCACTCCCATTTTGTATGCACGGTTTACATCTTCTTTTGTCTTGCAGACTCCGGAAAATACGATTTTGGAAGCTGAAATGTTATATTTCTGGCAGATACTCAATTCACCTGGCGAGCATACTTCAAATAGAATGTCCTGATCTTTGAGAGCTTTCACTAAAAAGGCGTTTGCTTTTATTGCATAGCATAATTTAGTGTTTTCCCCAAGCTCATGACGAATTTTTTGAACGCGCTCTATAGCGGCTTGTGTATCAAAAATATAAAGGGGGGATCCATATTTTTTTAGGAGCGACAAATAATCAGAATCCATTTTTTATTTTCCTTTTTCAAGTGAAATCATTTCAATAAGATTTTGCTTGTCGATTTTTCCATTTTTTGTAAGCGGAAATTTATCAATATAAATAAAATCACTTGGTATCATATACGCTGGCAAAGCTGCTTTCAGTATTGCAATAATTTCTTTCTTTTCAGTTTTTATTCCAGTGTAAAAAGCTGTAATTCTGTTGTCTGCAAATACACAGCAAGAGCGGTTGATGCCCGGATGTTCTGCAATTTTCCATTCAATTTCGCTGAGCTCTATTCTATGTCCCATGTGTTTTATCTGGGTATCCTTTCTGCCGACATAATACAAAAGCCCGTCATTTCCATATTTTGCGAGGTCGCCAGTCCTGTAGATTCTCTCAAACCTTGCGGTCTGAAGAGGATTCTGCACAAAAACTTCTTCTGTCTTTGAAGAGTTGTAATATCCAAGAGCGACACAAGTTCCGCTTACGCAGAGCTCAGCTTCTTTTTCTGGAGCTGTTACAAGGCTGTTGTCTTCATCAAGAAGAAAAATCCTCTCATTCGGGAACGGAATGCCTATAGGTAATTTTTCAGGCGGAGTAGCTCCTTTCGGAATTTTATAGTACGAGCAGTTGCAGGTTATCTCTGTAGGACCGTAAAGATTTACATATTGTGCTTCTGGAATATTTTTCATCCAGATTTCAAGCTGTTTAAAAGGCATTACCTCGCCTGAAAACATGATTTTGTTTATCTTTTCAGGAACTTTGTAATCGAATCCTTTTAGGGTAGAAATTATGCATAGCGCGCTGACTGCCCAGATTAAGGTCGTGATTTCCCGCTCCACAAGATAATCAAGAAGTTTTGCCGGAAACGAGAAAAACATTTTCGGAACAAGATGAACTGTAGCTCCTGTAAACACCGCGCTGAAAATATCTTTCACGCTTACATCAAAATCAAAGGGAGCCTGATTTGCGATATTGTCATCTGCAGTGATTTCAAAAATTTCAGTGAAGCATAAAATAAAGTCGATTACAGAACGATGGCTTACAACAACTGCTTTTGGAACTCCCGTAGAGCCAGAAGTGAAATTTGCATAAACCGCATCTGTATCGATTATTGATTTCCTTCTTAAGTCGCTGAATTCATATTTGCCTTCTTCAAGCTGTTTTTCGATTTCATCTGTAAAAATCGGAGACACTTTCAGATTTTCAAATTTTTTTTCAAATCGTCTTTCGGCAATAACATTTTCTACCTGCAGTGTTCCAGCCATCGAGTTAAGGCGGGAATCCGGAAATGTTGCGTCGAAATAAGAATAGAAACATCCTGAATAAAGAGAGGCAAAGAAATATTCTACTGTCCTCACGCTTTTATCAATCATAATTGGAATAGCATTTCCGGCCTTAAAATTTTCGGACAAAACAGCAGAAAGTTTTTTTGATTTTGATACAAGTTCACTCCATGTAACGGAATCCTTTGTGTCTGCGAACGCTATCTTGTCTGGAAATTTCTTTGCAGTCTCTTCTAAGTAATCTAGTACAGAAAATTTCATGATTATTCTTACAGTATATAAAGTATTTTATCAGTTTATCGTAAAAAAAATTAAGATACAACTTATAAAAATACTCTTTTTTTTTACTTCAAAGCGGAAGACTCTCAGTTCATAAAAATCAATACACATTTTCTTTTGTAAAGGTTATAATCAATGTTATGCAAGAAATCAGAAAATTACCGATTGGCATTCAGAACTTTGAAAAACTGCGGAATGAAAATTACATTTATATTGATAAGACCGAATATGTTTACAATCTTACACGTTCTGGTCAGGTTTACTTTTTAAGCCGTCCGCGCCGTTTTGGAAAGAGCCTTTTTCTTACAACTCTTAAGGCATATTTTGAAGGCAAAAAAGAACTTTTTGAAGGTCTTAAAATTGAAAAGTTAGAAAAAGATAATCCTGATGCATGGAAAAAATACCCGGTAATCTATTTGAACTTTGCACAAAACAATTTTTCTAAAGAAATATCTCTTGAAAAAAATATAAACCTGCAGCTTTGCGAGTATGAAAAAG
>CAVDRA010000255.1:0-2522 GCA_963611155.1 bacterium
GACACGATTATTGTTGATACAGCCGGTCGTCTCCAGATTGATGAAGACATGATGGCTGAGCTTGTTGATGTCAAAAAAGCAGTTGCGCCGGTTGAGACCTTGCTTGTTGCCGATGCGATGACAGGCCAGAACGCTGTTGAAATCGCGCAGTCTTTTGACGAGCAGCTCGGGCTTACAGGCGTGATTCTTACAAAGTTCGATTCAGACGCGCGTGGCGGCGCGGCTCTTTCTTTGAAGTCGATAACAGGAAAGCCGATACTTTTTATTGGCACAGGCGAAAAGGCTGAAGATTTTGAGCCTTTCCATCCTGACCGCATTGCCAGCAGAATTCTTGGGATGGGCGATATTATCTCGCTTGTTGAAAAGGCGCAGGAAAAAGTTGATGTTGAGGAAGCTCAGCGTCTTCAGGCAAAAATGGCCCGGAATGAATTCACGCTTGAAGATATGCTTTCGCAGTTTGAAAGCATGAACAAGATGGGAAATTTGTCTTCATTGATGGAGATGATTCCTGGACTTTCAGGCCAGATTGACACAAGCAAAATCGATATGGACGGACTGAAGCATCAGAAAGCGATAATTCAGTCGATGACAAAAAAAGAACGCAATAACCATTTGATAATCGGTCCTGCTAGAAGAAAGCGTATTGCCGCAGGAAGCGGAACAAGCGTTGCCGAAGTGAACAAGCTGATCAAGCAGTTTGAGAAAATGAGACTGACAATGAAAAAACTTTCAAGAAATAAAGGTTTGCAGGGAAAACTTATGCAGCAGCTTGGCGGAGCCGGTGCAATGGGCGGAAAAAATCCGCTGGCTGGATTCAATGGGAAATTTCCTGGAGGATTCGGATTTTAGAATTCTGCCGCTTTAGAAAACGGAAACAGGCTTTTTTTTAAAAGTGTCTGTTTCCGTTTTTTTTGTCTTGCAAGGTTTTCTAGAGCGAAGTTTGAAAATATTTTTATCCGCGCGGCTTGTGTTTTTTAGACTTTGGAAGAGAAAAGGATTGAAAGGAAAAGAGAAACCTTTTGAATAAAGGTGTCGCTTTTCCTTTTTAATTTATAGTGATTCTGCTTACGATTCTGCCGTCGTTTGAGTAGCCTTTTGTCGGATTTGTGCTGTCGGTGAAAGAGCTGATTCCGTTGTAGTATGCGTAGTAATATGTTCCCGGATGGAGCGGAAGATAAATTTCATAGCGCCCGGGAGCGACCTCTGTCATCTCGTAAATCCATGAGTCCCAGTTTGTGAAGGTTCCGCCGAGACGGATTGTCTGCCCGCTTTCGGCAAAGCAGACAAATTTTGTCAATCCGGAATCGTTTTTCTCGGTGACAATCGGATCTGCCTTGTCAATGTCAAGATATGAAAGAGTGTAGCCGTCTGTTGAATTGTACAGAATGTTTTGATTTTGCGGATCTGTAGTCCAAAGCCCGTCGATTATGAGTCTGTAGCAAATCCTTGAAGTTTTTTTCGGGCGGTCGGCAATGTAGAAAAAAATCTCGCTTGTGATTTCGCCTTCAGCTGAATAAGTTTTGTACAGTTGAAATTTATGCATTGTCCTGAAATTTTCAAAGTCAAAGGCGATTCCGACCGAGCGGGCGTTTGCCGGAGCTGTAAAAATTATATAGTTCCCTTCAACACGCGGCGGTTTTACCCCGTCGAGCGTGCCTACAAGCTGGTCATATTCATAAGTGTCTGGAACGTCTGATTTTTCCGGCTCTTCCTTTGCGTAAAGCGATGTGAAAAGAATCAGCAAAACAAAAATAAAAAGACTCTTCTTCATACTAAAAATTTTCGGCAAATTATCAAAAAAATGAATCAAAATCATATGTTTTTTCTATGAGATTTGTTTTCTAAAGCAAAAAATAAAAATGCCGATTATAAAAAGTGAAGTGGTGGGAAAAAGTAAAGGAAAGTTCAAGCGGACTTTAAAAATATTCCTTGTTGCTTTAATTTAATTTGGAGTAAAATACAGAACGATGCCAGGATTAAATCAGCTTAAAAAATTCAGCGAAGATATGAAAGATATTGGCGGCGAGGCAAAAATTCGTGCCCAGCGCGGTGAAAAATCTCCAAAAATTCCTTTCCCAGAAAATATTTCAGAAGATGATGACTCAGACGCATTTTTGCTTGGAATGCCGGAAGTCGCTCAGGACGAGGCTGCTGCCGGTTCTGGCGAAAATGCTGACAGCGGCAGTGTTTTTGGTGATGAAGAAGAAAATCCTTCAAGCGCCTCTGATTTTGAAAACGCTGACAATCGGTTGTCTGACAACATTTTGCCTGACAACCGTGATTCTGACAGCCAGGTTCCGGACTTGGATTCTTTTTTTGTTCCGCAAAACGAAAACGGCGGCGAGGTTCCTGATTTGTCAGACTTTATGGACGACATTCCTTTGTCAGAGCCGAAAAATGAAAATACGGACTTCGGCGCGGAAAATCTAAAGAATGATGAAGAAAACAAAGCTGATGAAAACAAAGCTGAAGAAAATAAAGCTGAAGAAAACAAAGCTGATGAAAACAAAGCTGAAGAAAAT
>CAVDRA010000256.1:0-2511 GCA_963611155.1 bacterium
GAGTCGCGCGTGAAAAGGCGGATGACGGCTGCTATAAAAAAATTCTTGTGATTGACGGAACAACCGGGCAGAATGCGGTCCGGCAGGCGGAAGTTTTCAACGAGGCTGTCGGCTTGGATGCGATTGTAATAACAAAATACGACTCGACCGCAAAGGGCGGAATGATTTTCACGATTGGAAAAACGCTTGGAATTCCTGTCGCTTATGTCTGCACGGGCGAGCATTACGAGAATATTCAGCCGTTCAGCTGCGAAAAATATGTTGATGACTTTGTTGACTAAAACTAAAAAAAGCGGAAAGTCCACAAGGCAAAATCCTTTTGACCTGGATAACAATTGAAAAAAAATGTTTTTCTTGCCTCATTTCTGATTTTCTCTTCTCTGTGTTTTTCTGAGCGGCATTCTTCCCTTGTCGGGCAGACCGCGCTTCAAGGCATTTTTTTTGATGCGGCGAAAATTTCAGCGGCGGAAATTTTCGGAAACACGCAAACTAGAGAGCGCTTGCCGCCCCGGCTCAGAAATCTTGTGAAAGCGAATGAAAAAAATGTCGGCCGTTTCTACTCCCATAAAATCGCATTTTTTGACAAAAAACACAATCTTGTTCCGATGTACACATCTGAATTTTTAGACATGGAGCGTCTTGGAGAGATTGATTGTCTTTATGGCGATGCGCTCTTTGGCTCTGAGCTTTTTGCGGACACTGCAAACGGAGATTATTCCGGCAATGCTATTGAGGAAAAATCTTTCGCTTGGATTGACCGTCTGATCGCGCTTTCCCGAATGCCTTCAAAAACAGAAAATCAGAATGAAGCTGGCTTTGGAAACGCTATTTTGCAAATGCTTGAAAACGGCGGCGGAAACGGAACTGAAAACAGCGAAAAAGATTCACAGAATGAAAGCGGAATTTATGATGATGAAGCTGAGACCCCTTCTTTTTCTTATGAGAGAAGCGATGGAACTTTAAGGAGATTTTTTTATGACGGCGAAGGAATGAGCGTGAATGTTTTGGACGGAATTACTTACATTGCAAGAAATTATGGAAGCGAGACCGTCAGAAAGCGTTTTGACTCAAAATACCGGCTTCTGCTCGAGGAAAAATTCAGCTTTGATTCAGATTTTAAGAACACGAAGCTTGCGGCGGTGAAAAAATACAGCTATATGGAAGATTCTTCTGTGCCTGTCTCTATGACAGAAACCCAGTTTGACAAGAAAATTGAGATTGAAAGCGAATTCAATACGGCTGGACTTGTATCAAAAGTAAAAAGCAGACACTGGACCGAAGAGACGGAAGAAGATGATGAAAATCTGAAAAATGAAAACCTGAAAAATGAAAACCTGAAATCTTCCGGAATAAATCAAAAAAATGAGTCTGAAGCCGGAATTGCTGGAATCAAAAAGAAATTTTTTGACGACAAGCTGGAAATTTATTTTTACGACGGGCAGAACAGAGTCTTAGAATATGAGCTTACAACATGGAATTATCGGAAGAATCTGCTTGGAAGGCTTTCCGCTGAATCTTTGAAAACGAAATACGAATATTTTTATCATGCGGAAAATGAAGACGGCTCAATTATTCCAGCTGACTATAAATATTATGAAAACGGCGAGTTCCGCATGGAGAGAATTTATTCTGCTCCGGACGATTATTCTGAAAAACTTGTCTTTCCGTCAGGGCTTTATGTGGAAACTTTTTATAAAGACGGTGTAAAAAAGCGTGAAATAATATATGCTAACGGAAAAGAATCAAGGAGACGCGAGTTTGACTAAGTTTTGCAAGGTGAAAGATTTTTTCAAGGGTTTTAACTGGGTTCACTTTGTTTCAAGAAGATTTTCGCGCGTTGACAGAAAAGGAAGCTCAGCTATAACAACTCGGCTCGCTTCTCTTGGAATCTGCTTTGGCGTAATGACTTTAATCACTGTAATAAGCGTGATGAACGGTTTTCAGAGAAGCTTTATCGATGCGATTCTGGAAGTGAGCTCTTATCATATAAGAATTTCAAATCTGGATAATATTGCCGGCAATATTGCTTTTGAAAACGGCGGGAGAGCTCAGCTTGACTTGTTTCTTGAAAACGAAAAGTCTGTTGTGAATTTTTTCCCCTTTTATGAGGCTCAGGCTCTTGTGCTCGGCCGGAACGGAAATGAGACAGCGGCTTTAATCCGCGCTCTTCCTCCTGAAATTTATGGAAGCGATCAGGGATTAAAAAAAGAGCTTGAAATTCTCGGCGGAAATTTTGACCTTTCATCGCCGGATACAATTGTGATCGGCTCTGAAATGGCAAGAAAACTCGGCGCAAGGCTTGGAAGCAAGATAAATCTTTACGCTCTTTCTGGCGGAATCGATGTTGACTTGTTTTCTTCTGACAGAATTTTCACTGTTACTGGAATTTTTCATACCGGATACGCTGAAATAAACGCCGCCTACGCTTTTGTAAGTCTTGAAAGCGGAAAAAAATATTTTGGAAAAAACGCGGCTTTGACATATGGAGTCAAAATTTTAAATCCTGACAAC
>CAVDRA010000257.1:0-2498 GCA_963611155.1 bacterium
GTAAACGCTCTTTCAGGCGATTTTGCGGTTGCTCCTGTCTTGAACCCTGCCGGCTACATTGAAGTCAATCCTGCGATAAAGTCAGATGTCTTGAGCGTTGCTGCCGCTTACCCGAACAAGCAGGGAAAGTCCATGATCGGAGACGGCCGGGCCGCGGTTGAAATTGCCTCAATCAGAAATACACAGGTCATGATTGGAAAAGACCGCACTTTTGACGATTATTTTGCAAATTCCGTTACAAACGTCGGCTTGAAAGGCGAACAGGCCGAAACAAACCTTTTAAGCCAGAATGCGATAATGAATGATCTCCGCGATTTGCGCGACTCAATCAGCGGCGTAAACGTTGACGAGGAGCTTGCCGAGCTTATAAAATTCCAGCACGGCTACAATGCGGCGGCAAAATTTGTCAGCGTGATTGACAATATGCTCGATACCGTAATCAACAGGCTGGGAGTATAAAAATCCAGACAGTGATAAAAGCAGATAAATCGGGCGTTCCGGCACTTCGTGCCGTCGGGCTTTCCGGGGTTCCGCGCTAGCCGCGCTTCATTTGCAACGCTTCGCGCCCCTCCAATCCCTAACGCATTTGCATAAAAAAAGAGGAAATTATGCCTACAAGAATATCAAGCCAGCTGAACAACAACAGAACTCAGTACAATTTGCGCAGACAGGAAGTCAAAAAAGCAAAAATTGACAATCAGATTGGAACACAGTCGAGAATTCAAAGCCTGCGCGACGATCCGATCGCGGCCGGCCATCTTGTAAAATACCAGTCCTACCTGACCCGCGTGAACAATTTTGAGAAAAACGCGGCGACTCTAAGCGACCAGTTTGTCTACCGTGAAAGCTATATGTCTAATTCGCTTGACGTTATGCAGCGTGTCAGGGAGCTTGCCGTTACCGGCGCGAACGGAATAAACACGCCGGATGATTTGCGAAATATGGCAAGCGAGGTCGACGAGCTTTTAAAGGAGCTTGTTCAAAATGCGAATGCGGTCGGTCCTGACGGAAACTCGATTTTTTCCGGAACGAACACTGACGCGAGGGCCTTCGATGTGAGCCTCGGAGCTGTTCCAGGCTCGGATGTTCCGCTGATTGAAAAAGTCGAGTATAAAGGCTCTATTGACTTGAATAAAATTGAAGTTGACGAGAATAAATATATTTCTGTGGATAATGCCGGAAACCGTGTTTTTTGGGCTGAAAACCAGATGCTTTTCGGCGGACGCGACGCTTCTTCATGGCAGACGAAAGAAGATTCTGTAATCAGCGTTGACGGACAGAAAATCGTTCTTGAGACTGGGGACAATGTATATTCTCTTATCTCAAAGATAAATTCGAGCGGAGCCGCTGTTAAGGCTTCTCTTGATCCTGTCACGAATTCTTTGAATCTTATGACCACGGATGCCAGGCAGCTTTGGCTTGAGGATTTGAGCGGAAACGCGCTTAATGATTTGGGAATCATAAAAGATTCAAGCCAGCGGCCGCCTTACAACATCGGAAATTCTGTCCGTGTCACGGGCGGAAGTCTTTTTGATTCTGTCATTGCTTTGAGAGACGCCATGCTTTCAGGCGACAACGAAGCGATCGGAGGAAAAGTTTTGATGAGCCTTGACCGCGGAATTAATTCTCTTACAGGAAGAATTGCAAAGTCTGGAGCGGAGTACGCAAGGCTTCAGAACGACATAACCCGCAATTCCGCAGTCGCTCTGAATGTGACCGGCCAGATCAGCCGCGAGGGCGACCTGGATTTGACAAAAGCAATAACAGATGAAAAAATGCTCGAGTACACACAGCAGGCGACTTTAAGCACTGCCGGAAAAATGTATTCTTCAAGTCTCTTGAACTACATGAGATAAAGATAGGTAAAGGATATTTAACATGGAAGTAAAGACAAAGACAATGGGAACCGTCAATGTTTCAGATGATAAAATCATTGATTTCCCATATGGGCTTTTAGGTTTCGAGGATTACCATAAATTCGCCTTGATTGAATCTGAATACAGGCCTTTTTACTGGATGCAGTCTGTCGATGAGCAGAATCTCGCCTTTCTGATTATCGACCCGTTCATAATCGCAGAGGACTATGAGATTGATGTCGACGACAAAACTCTGTGCGAGATTGAAGTCGAGTCGGCTTCTGATGTGATTGTTTTTGCGATTGTGACAGTCCCTTCTGACAATAACCCTGTAACGGCAAATCTTCAGGGGCCTGTGGTAATCAACAAAGTCAACCGCAAGGCCATGCAGGTTATTCTTTCGGATACAAGGTGGACGACGAAAGTCAATATTGTGAAGGCTCTAAAAGCTAAAGGAGCAAAATAATGCTGATTTTGTCGAGAAAAGTTGATGAAAAGATTCGGATTGGAAACGACATTCTGATTCAGGTGATAAGCGTGTCAGGCGATCAGGTGAAAATCGGCGTTGATGCGCCGAAAAATGTGAAAGTTTTCCGCAAAGCCAGGAGCAAAGCTTGTTTACGGATTTAAAAAAGACTATTC
>CAVDRA010000258.1:0-2494 GCA_963611155.1 bacterium
TTACGCTCCAGCTATGGAATTTTCTTGAGCCGAAATTGAAGGAAGCAAATCTTTTGCGTAATCAAACGCTGTTTTTCCTGATGCTTGCTCTTTTGTGTTTTTTTCAGCTCCAAAATCCAAAAGCAATGCGATTATGTCTGTGTTTTTATTGAATTCGCATGCGTACATCAGATAAGTTTTTCCATTGAAAGGAACGTTCAGCTGAAGATTCTTTTCAAGAAAAGGCCTTAAATTTGAAGCGCTGTTTGAATTTCTAATTCCGTATGAAAAAGCGCTCCGGAGTTCCTCTGAAGAAGCAGGATACGCTCTTATGACAGCCTCAATTACTTTAGGATTTTCTGAATAGGCCGCAGCAAGCATCATTGAGTTGATATGATAATTATTTTTTATAAGAGGAGAGGCGCCATTTTTTAAAAGAACTTCTGTTGCGTCAGCGTTTTTTTGAAATCTCACAGCATACATCAATGCGGTCCAGCCTTCATTGTCTCTTGCATTCACGTCAGCGCCTGAGAAAAGCAAGTTTCTTATTTTTTTTATATCGCCGTTTTTCGCGGCAGTCATAAGTTTTGTTCTTCCTTTGCTGTCCTTTTCATTCGCATTTTCAATGAATGTGAACTCAGAATATTTCAAAAGCTCGTCTGGAATCGCATTATCCGAAGAAGCGTTTTCCGCATAGTCATAAAGGTAAATGCTTTCTGCAGGGATTTCCGGAGCGACCATTTTGTCGAGTGAAATCAAAGCATTTCCGTTTTGATCAGCAGTATTTTCTTTTTTTAATATTTTTGTGTTGGAATCCAAAAGCTCTTCTAAAGGAATGTGCTCGTCAGGCAGAATGTTTTCCTGCTCATTATCTGGTCCGTCCGATTTCCCTTTTTCAGCAATCGAAGAGACTTCAACCGCAACTTCCCCTGAAGCAACAGCAGAAGAAACAATGGAGACAGCCTGCGCCGCGGGGATTTCCTGCAAAACTGATTGAGGCAAAGATTCCTGCGGAATTTCAGTTTTTCCCACATTTCGGACATTGTCTGCAGCTTCAATCTCGTTTTCTGCTTCAGCGTTATTCTCAAGGCTCGTTTCAGTTTCTGATTCTGCTGCGTTTTGAGCGTTATTTTCTGCCGGAATTTCTGATTCAGTTTCAGCTTCAACTTCAGTCTCATTTTCCAAAAGCTGAACCGGAACATATTTTGAAAAAATGGATTCTATTTCGCTTTGCATGCTGTTTTTTTTCGCATAGTCAAGAGCGCTTTTTCCATTTTTGTCTTTTTGAAGAATCCGTTTTTTTCTCTGAAATTTGAAAAACGCATTGCATTTTAAGACATTTTTTATTACCTCAATGTCGCTTTCGTTTTCAACCGCATACATCAAGGCTGTTTTTCCGTTTTTGTCTTTTTCAGTTGGAGAAATTCCCGCGCGTAAAAGACATTTTATAACGGAATTCTCCCGGTCAGACTCAAGGGCCGCCATCAAAATATTTTGCTTTCCGCCCCGTTTATATTTTATGAAAGAATTATCTCTTAGTATTGCCTTCCGAATCTCTTTTGCGGTGCCGTTTTCAACTATTTCAAAAGCACGGTCAGCTCTTTTTGAGCCAAACGCCAAGAAAGAGAAAAAGAACAAGAAAATACACAAAAACTTTTTATTCACTTTCCGCATACAAAATAATAATGCTGATTTTTTCGGATTACAAGATTGCCAGCCGCTAGAATTCTATCCATCGTCCGTCAGCAGTCATATGCCAGTCTGCAAGCACGTTGTTCATATCCGGATTGTACCAGCTGACCGAGCCGTCTCTGTTCAAAACTGCGATTCTGTTTCCGTTTCCGGCAACTTTCACAGGCATTGAAGCAGCTCGCTTATAAAGAAATGATTTTCTTGTCTGCAGATTATATGAGCGGATCTGGCTTTTCCCAATATTTGTGTAAAGCACAGAATTCAGAAGATATGTGGAAGCCTCGTTGTCTTCGTCGGAAATTGTCAGAAGATTTTTGACTGTCTTTTTTGAAGTGTCAAACGCAAAAACTGAAGTTGTAAGTTTTTTAGTTCTTGCGTCTGTGTAAATCAGAACGCCGTAAAATTCGTTCTGGCGGGCAGCGCTGAAATTCAGCGAGTAGGCGATGTTTCCGCGGACATTTGTAAGCGGAACAGTCTCCTGCGTTTCAATGTTTACATAAACCAGCGGAACTTCCGGATTTGACGCGCTTGATTTTGCAATATACAAGTCTTTTTCGCTTGTCGCAAGCGCATCCTGGATTCCGCTTCCAAAGTAAACCTGTTTTTTGTTTCCTGTCGCTAAATCAATGATATTCACGCTGGAATTTGCCTCAACATCGAGCAGGCTGTTTCCGAAAAATCTCAAAACCTGGACTGCGGATTTCGGAGTGAAAACCGTTCTTGAAACACCTGATGAAATATCAAGAATCTCAACTGCTTTTCTTGTGTCTTTTGACCAGAATACAACTATCGCCGTTCACAATGATATTTGCATATCCAGAAT
>CAVDRA010000259.1:0-2473 GCA_963611155.1 bacterium
ACCATCCTCCGGCGTTGAATTCTCGCAAAGGTCAACAATCATATCGTTGATTAAGACGCTCGGATTTACAGCTCTTCCGCTTCTATGTGAAATTGGCTTGCCGTTTTTTGTCCGCCCTAAAGTTTCCATGACGATTTCCCGGAGCTGCCTGTAGCTTCCCATGTCTAAAAGATGATAAGCTCTCGCGTCTTGAATGTCGCGTCCGAGAAAAGCTATTTTGTCGCTGATTTTTACGACGCAGCCTTCCCACGAGTATGGCTGGATAATTCCCGGCTGTTTGATTTCGTAGAGATTAATGTTTTCCTCAATTTTTCTGGGTTTCATTCCCTGCTGGTCAACTTCTCCGCAGTGGCAAATCAGACCGTCACGCACTGCATATGTCAGATTCAGAGGACGCTTTATTCCTGTGGGATCTTCGAGCGTTTCTATGAAGTCAGAAAAAAACAGGGAATTTCGCTCATGCCAAAATTTTTTCGGAGCGTTTGCGCCTTCTTTTTTTCCGAGAAGCTCGTTGAGCATATCTTCGCCAGAATGACCGAAAGGCGCATGCCCGATGTCATGTCCGATTGCGATTGCCTCTGTTAAATCTTGATTGAGCCCGAGATATTTTGCGATTGTGGATGCAACTGAAGCAACGTGTAGAACGTGCTCCATTCTTGTGCAGACGTGATCGTTGTGCGGAGCGTAAAAAACCTGTGTTTTATGTTTTAGCCGCGAATAGGCCTGACTGTGAAGAAGTCTTGTGTAGTCGCGTTCAAATTCTGAGCGGATCCCGTTTCCTCTGTTGTAGATTGGAACTTCGCGTGAAATCGCATTTTTCCACTTTGGATTCAGACAGTCCATTTTTTCGCGTTCAAAAGAATTTTTCATATCTCTTTCCTTAAAAAAAAGCCTTTCCGGCGGTTTGTTTTCAAAATAAAGCTGTTTTGCCGATTCAAAATAAACGTGGCCTTATTTTCCTAGTCTTTTAAAGAAATTCAGCATAAACGGCACCGCAATCGCGGCAGAAAGCAAGTCGCTTACAGTTTGCGTTATCTGGACTCCGAAAATCGGCTGCGCACCAAAAAAAGCCGCAATATGGGGAAGAATAAAAACAAGCGGGACGAAAAGCACGCCTTGCCGCAGAGAAGACAATGCTACCGCGCGTTTTTTTACGCCGGCAACCTGGAAAAGCATGTTTGTGCCGAAAATCAGCGAGTGAAACGGAAGAACGCAAGCCTGGCATCTCATTGCCAGTGATGCGACGGAGATTACAGCTGTGTCGTCGCGGAAAATATGCGCGATTTGCGGAGCGAAAATAAAGACGAGAATTCCAAGAACAGTCATTATTGCGGTTGTGATTTTCAAGAGAAAATTATATGAATCCCGGACTCTGCCGAATTTTTTTGCGCCAAGGTTCATTCCGCATACAGGCTGAAAGCCTTGTCCCATTCCGATCGCAACAGACATTAGAAGCTGGAAAATCCGGTTCGTGATTGCCATTCCTGCAACCGCCGCGTCTGCTGTCTGGGCAGGAGTCATCGCAAAAACTGTGATAAAGGCTCCGTATTTTGCCGCCTGAATATTCATGAAAATCGAGGCGACAGAGGCCATTCCCTGCCTGAAAAGCGACGGAAGTCCTGTGGTGACAATATTAAAATATGTTTTTATATCCCGGGCAATATTTCTTAAAGCGAATTCTGCGGTGCTTTTCTTAAAAATAAAAACTGAAAGCAAAATAAAGAAGCTTGCAACCTGGCTTATGAAAGTTGCAATTGCCGCGCCGGAAATTCCCATGTCGAATACAAAAATGAAAAGCGGGTCAAGAAACATATTCAAAATTCCGCCGGCTGCCATTCCGCACATTGAAAAAATCGCCTTTCCTTGAAAGCGAAGCTGGTTGTTCATAACAAACGAAGTGATCATGAAAGGACAGGCAAAAATTATATAGCGCGCATAATCCATTGCGTACGGAAGAATTGTCGGTGTGGCGCCAAGCGATGTTGCAATCTGCCTGTTGAAGATTGTTCCTAAAACCGAAAAAATCACTCCGGCTGAAAATCCGAAACAGATTGCCGTTGTGCAGTATTTGCTGGCCTTTTTCAAATCGTTTGCTCCGAGCGCGCGGCTCGTAATGCTTCCCGAGCCCATTCCGATTGTAAATCCGATGGCTTGAATCAGCGACATCAGCGAGAAAATAATTCCGACCGCTCCAGAGGCCGAAGTTCCAAGTTTTGAGACAAAAAATGTGTCTGCTGTATTGTAGATTGCCGTAACCATCATCGTGATGATTGTCGGGATTGCGTTTTTTAAGATTAAAGGACCGACCGGCGCTGTGGTCATTTTTGAAACTGTGTTAGATTCCTTCATGGTATAAATGATATGAATTGTCATGGATTTTTCAAGGAACTGTAAAAAATGCGAAAATTCTCTTGCTTTTGTCTTGCGCCGCCTGAAGAAAAATCTCTCTTTCCTTTTCATTGAAAAAAGCCGA
>CAVDRA010000260.1:0-2436 GCA_963611155.1 bacterium
GATATTTCCTCATGACTTTTTATAGGAGGTGAAAATGAAATTCGAGCTTTCAGTGCCTTATTGCCTGCACAATAAAGTTTGTATCCTTGAGAATTCTGGAAAAAAAGTCCGTTTCGGAATTGTCGATGAAGAAAACAAAAAATTGAAAAAGCAGCTTGAAAACTCTGTGCGAAGATTTTACCAAACAGAGGGGAAAAATATCTTTGAATTTTGTGAATTCAAGAAAATCAGCGAGAACGAGTTTAAAAAATGTGTTTCATTCTCTTATGGAGAAAGCGGAAAAACTGAAAAATCAGAAAGTATAGAAAACAATGAAAAATCTGAAATGAGCAAGATTCATTCAGAAAATAATTTTGAGCCTGAAAGCGCCGTGGTCCTGCTTTTGAATTCGCTTATAGAGCAGGCTTGTGTTCTCGGTGCTACTGATATTCATATAGAAGAAACCCTTGTCCGTTTTCGGATGAACGGGCTTCTTGAAAAAATTTGCAGGCTTTCATTTGAAAAAGGGAGGGAGCTTGTCCGCTGTGTGAAAGTCATTTCACAGCTTGATTTGATGGAATCCCGGCGTGCTCAAGACGGGCAGTTTGTGCACAAAGGCGCCGGCGTTGTTTTTGTGCGTGTCTCGTGTGTGCCTTCAGTTGGCTTGCTTTCCGGAGAAAACCCTGAGAAGGTTGTGCTTCGGCTCCTGGATATTACCAGACATCCGCTTTCTCTTGAAAAGCTTGGTTTTTCTGAAAAACAGCGCGCTGTTTTAAGGCGGCTTATAAATCATGGTGACGGCCTTATTCTGATCTGCGGGGCGACAGGAAGCGGGAAGTCAACAACGGCCGCAGCTCTTCTGCTTGAAATTGGAAAAATTTGGCAGGGGCGGAAAAAAATTGTCTCGATTGAAGATCCGCCAGAATACATGCTTGAAAATGTCACACAGATAAAAGTTGATGAAAAGTTCGGAATGTCGTTTGCTGATTCTTTGTGCTATGTGTTTAGGCAAGATCCGGATGTGATTTTTATTGGAGAGATAAGAGATGAAATTTCTGCAAAAACCGCAATTCAGGCGGCGATTACGGGGCATTTGGTTTTTGCGACGATTCATTCAGGAGGAATTGCAGAAAGCATTTTTAGGATAAAGGAACTTGGCGCAGAATTTTCGATTTTAAAATCCGCAATGCGCGGAGTTATTTTTCAGCGTCTAGATTTTTTTAACGGAAAGCCTTCTCTTTTTGCGGAGATTTTTTGCGGCAGGGAGTGCGTCGATGAGCTTAAATGAAAAATCTCTGATTGTGTTTACAGAGGCTTTAGAAGAGCTTCTTTCCGGAGAAATTCCTCTTTCAAAATCTTTGGAGATAATTTCTGAAACAAGAAATTTCGGAAAAAAAGTCTGCCTGGCGGCAAGTGAAATTTTAAAAAACTTAAATGGCGGAAGCTGTTTTTTTGTCGCGCTAAGAAAATGCAGTCAGCTCTTTTTTCCGGTTTGGTATCTTTCTTTTATAAGCTGTTCTGAAAAGATGGGTGAATTGAATTTTATTGTTAAAAATATTCTTGCGATTCTGCATAAACAGAGTAAAAACCGTGAAAAATTTTTCTCATTGCTTATTTATCCAGTTTTTGTTGCGTTGCTTGCTTTTTTTGGAGGTGTTTTTGCTTTTCATTTTCTTTCTGATTTTTCGTCAAATTTTTATCCTGACGGAAATTCTGGCTTAAAAACTTTTTTTGCCTGTTTTTTCCCTGCGCTGAGTTTCTTGTTTTCTAGTTATTTTTTCCTTTTTTTGCTGATGAGGAAAACTTTTTGCCAGAATTCTTCTTTTTTTGTTTTTCAATCGCTCGCATTTTTGTCAGAACGTTCTGTCCCTGTGTTAGAGTGCATAAAAAGCTGTTTTTCGTTTACGGAAAGCTCACGGAAGCTTGAGATAGCTTTGATTCTGACAGAGGAGCGGATTTTAAGCGGATGGAAAATATCTGAAAGCTTTTCGAAGAGTTTTAAGGAAAAGGGCTTTAAAAGTGAAGCTTTGCTTTTGGATTTAAATCTTTCACTTTGCCAACTGACTGGAAAAAATGACGGTTTTTCAAAAATCGCGAAAGCTCTCGATGAAAAATTTGTCAAGCGGGAGAAGCGTTTTCTCGGAATTTTGCAGCCAGTTTTAATGTTTATTACAGCTATTTATCTTTGGCTTTTGCTGAAGGATATTTTTTTGCCAATGGTCATGGGAATTGGAGGTGATTTATGAAATGGAAGAAAAACATGGCGAAACGGAGAATGCGCATAGAAACTTTGTCTTCTGCATTTACGTTTGCTGAAACTCTGGCGGTTCTTGCGATAACTGTGATTTTGACTTCGCAAGCTGGAATTGCGGCTCATCATCTGATTCAAAAGGCTAGAATTTCCTCCGCAAAAACTCAAATTGAACTGTTTAAGATTGCGCTTCAGTCATATTACAT
>CAVDRA010000261.1:0-2421 GCA_963611155.1 bacterium
TCTGGCTATCATGCGGTGGCGCACGCCGGTGAGGATTGCGGACCGGAATCTGTCTGGGATTCTTTGAAAATCTGTCATGCGGAAAGAATCGGGCACGGAATTACCGCTGTTCAAGATGAAAATCTAATGGCTTATCTTCGGGAAGAAAATATTCCTCTTGAAGTTTGTCCGACCAGCAATGTTTTCACAAAAAAATATGTAAAAACGATGAGCGAGCATCCAATCAAGACTTTCTATGAGAAAAAAGTTCCTGTAACGCTTGCAACCGACGATCCGATTTTCTTTGGCGTTGAGCTTTTGGATGAATATTGGAATCTCTTTTCGGAACTTGGATTCAAAATGGAAGATATAAAAAAAATTATCCTTGCGGGCTTTGAATATTCGTTTCTTTCTGATTCTGAGAAAAGAAATTATGAAAAATCCGTTGAGAAAAGTTGGATGTAGAAATTGGCAGAAGTTGAGCTTGGAGAATTTTTAAGAATTCCAAAAACAGACGGTTTTAATGACCTGCAGACTGGAATGTTGTACTCGTCATATCTTAAATGGGCGAATTTTATGCTTCCTGGCTTTTCCGAAACTGAAGCCTGCTATGACCGGGCTTTTCACGACGATTTTAAATTCTATACAAATGTTAAAATTGGCGGGCGAAAAGATTTGCAGTCGCTTTTTTATCTTTCTGTCGCGGAAGCCGGCGCTGACAATGTTAAAACGCTTTATGGCGGAATCGATTTGTCTCTTTGCGAGAAGTGCGGAAATCCCGCTGAATTTGCTGCCGCGGTTGATGAGGTGAAATCGAAATTCTGTGGCCAGACAGAAATTCTTCCTGTTCTTATTCTTGACAACGGTGTTGAAAACAATCTTTTTCTAGCGGAAACTTTTATAGAATCTGGAAAATTCGCAGGCGTTTTTCTCTGCTGCAAAAATTTTATTCATAATGAAAATGCAGAATCCTATGCGAAAATTTTTTCTGCGGCAAAAGAGTTGAAAATGAAAACTGAAATCGACTGCATTGAAATGAAAACTCCAGAGGAATTTAATTTTGCGCTGGAGACTTTTAAGCCGGACTTTGTAAAAGATGCTTTTGATTCAATCTGCGACGAAAAATCTTTGGATTTTATAAAGCAGCAAAATATATGCGCCGAGTTCAGCCCGTACAGCTTTTCCTCATCAAAAGAAGACAGACTGAAAAAATACAGGTTTATGAGGAAGATTTTTGATTCAGGCGTGAAAATCAGAATCTGCACGGCAAGCCTTCTGTTTCTGAAAAGTTCCCTTTCTCAATTCGCCGCTGAGCTATGCAATTCCGGAATTTTTAGGAAAGGCGAGGTTTTAGGATTTTTTGAGGCTGCGGGAAGCGGAGAAAAATCTTGAAAAATTCTCTCGTTCCTTGATTTTTTGAAACAGAAAATCTAAAAAGTGCAAAGCAAGCCTTAGTCTGTTTCTATGTAAAAAAAATAGCAGATTAAAAAATCACACTCAAAAAACCGGCTCAATTTTTTTTTGCGCTTCAAAATTCTCATTTTCATTTTTTAAAGAAAATCCTGAGGCAAAAAAGTTTGAATTCTTCCTGTTTCTGGACTGGATTATCTTGCCAAAGGATTTTTTTCTTAAGAGCAATAGTTTTTTAATTACGGAGAAAAATTATTTTAAGTAAACCATCAGAAGCATAATGTCCGAGTTTCTGATTCCGGAGATTCTGCTTGCCTGTCCAAGCGTGAGAGGCCGTACTTGCTCAAGCTTTAAGCGGCTTTCCGCGCTCAATGCCGGAATCTTTCCATAGTCAAAATCGAGTGGAATATGGAATTTTTCCATTTTGTGCATTTTCGCGATTCTTGTGTCCTGTTTTTGAATATAATATTTGTATTTCGCATCTTCCTGAGCAATTTCCCAGATAAGAGGCGCGAACCCCGGGTTTTCCGCATTCTGGTTTTTTAGCAGCAGTTCGGCAGCTTCATCAACCTGCTGATATTTTAAATTTACCGCATCAAGCTGCTGTTTTGATTTTAGACCGACCTTAAAAGCTTTTTCTGCAAGACGCCGATCCGCTGTGTCATGGCGGAGCTTTAACCGGTATTCCGCGCGGGCGGTGAACATTCTGTAAGGCTCTTTTGTTCCGAGCGTAACCAGGTCGTCAATCAGAACTCCGATGTAAGCCTCGTCCCTGCCGAGAATCAATGGCTGCCAGTCAGGAATTTTCCTGAAATTCTCTCTTCCCTGTGATTTCTGGAAATTTTCGAGCAGGCTGTTTACTTTGCGGGTTTCATTTTGAGAAAGCTCCGAGAAATTTTTAAGCTCTTCCTGCGAAAAATACGGCTTTGGCTGAAAACATCCGCTTTCCGCGCTCGCTGGCGATTGCCCGACATTTTTGGTTATCTTGCAAAGCTCGCCGCAAAGCTCCTTGTGCGCCCGCGCGTATAGGCC
>CAVDRA010000262.1:0-2415 GCA_963611155.1 bacterium
CCCGCTTTTTTGACGAATCATTTTTTTTCTGTTCAATATATTTTTCCCATTCCTTATCAATTTTGCCGATTTTCTTCGGATTGAGAAAATGCAAAACAAGCAGAACCAGAACTGAAGTCAAAATCCAGAAAACAACTGAAAAAACATCCAGAACATATGGCGTTCCGTAACTTCCGGCGCGCCGAAGCACAAAAGAGACCAAAAGAACATAAGGAAGATACTGCAAAAGCTCGCGGAAAACAGAAATAAAGAAAAGATTTTTTTCTTTGAAAAGTTTTTTTATTGAAGCCGCCGCCGTAAAAAAAGTGAAAACGAGCGAAAGCGGAAACGCGGCAAGCGAGACATCAGCATGGAATGAAATCATCGTAAGCGAAAAAAACGCGGAAGAAACACACAAGCCAACAGTAAGATATGCCAATTTTTTTGTATTCATAATCGGAGATTATAGCGAAAAGGAGATTTCTTGACGATATAATTTTTTTCTGAGCGGAAACAGAACGAAAAAAACAATTCAGAAAAACAGAACCAAAAACATTGGCAAATTGAAGATTGTCAGACTGTTTTGTATAATAAATTTATGAAACTAAGCAATGATTTCGATTTTTTTGAGAACATAAGAGATTTGCGGCATGCCTCTGAGACGGCATTTTCAAGGCTTTCATTCACTTTCACAAAAGAGCATCTTGAAAAAGTTATAAAAGCGGCTCTTTCAGCAGATGCAAGCGAAAACGACAAATATGTTTGCTCGTGCATCTTAAAAAACGCGCAGGTGGCGTCAAAAGGAATTTTTCCGCTTTGCCAGGACACGGGAATCGCTAATATTTTCGCATGGAAAAAAGGAAATTATGATTTTTCAAGCGGAAAGAATGAATACGAGGAGCTCTCAAACGGAGCCGCAAAAATTTATGACGAGCGAAAACTAAGATTTTCAACATCTGTTCCAAAATCATTTTTCGAGGAATTCGACCCGAAAAACAATATGCCGGCCCAGGTTTCAGTTTTTTCTGCCTCTTGCGGACTTGCTCCGGTTCCAGATTTCGTGAAAACAGCGCCTGAAAACTCAATGAGCTTTGTCTTCTGCGCAAAAGGCGGCGGCTCTTCAAACAAGACAAGCTTTATCCAGGGAACAAAAGCCTATCTTTCAGAAGAAAAATTTGCCGCGCTAATGAAAGAGCAGATTTCTCATTTTGGAACAAGCGCCTGCCCTCCTTATACGGTTGCAGTTGTCGCTGGAGGTTTAAGCCCGGAGCAAAATCTTCTTGCGCTAAAGCTTGCGACAATGGGCGCATACAATGAAATGACTTATGAGCCGAACGAATTCGGTTTTAGAGACAAGGAGCTTGAAAATCTTGCAATGAAAATCGCCTCGGAGTCAGGATTTGGAGCGCAGTTCGGCGGAACAAAATTTGCGCTTGACGCAATTGTAGTGCGTCTTCCGCGGCACGGAGCGAGCTGCCCGATTTCATTCGGCGTTTCATGCTCAGCCCATAGGAATTTAAAAGCAGTTCTAACAGAAAACGGATTTTATCTTGAAAAAACTGTCGCAGATCCGTCAATGCTAAAAGGTTTTGACAAGGCAGTCATGGCTATATCCTCAAATCACAAAAAATCCGGAGAATCAGAAAAATCAGCATTTGAACATGGCCAGACGCAGAATCAAGACAGCCTCGAAAAGGAAACAGAGCGAAAAATAAGCACAGACGGCGGAATCAAAGAAGTTTTGTCGGAGCTTAAAGGCGCAAAGCCAGGCGAAAGAGTCATCTTGAACGGGAAGATTCTCGTTGCGCGAGACGCTGCACATGCGCGATGGCAAAAAATTATCGACTCTGGAAATGATCTTCCTGAATACACAAAAAAGTATCCGATATGCTACGCCGGTCCTGCAAGAACTCCAGAGGGCAAGGCTATCGGAAGTTTTGGGCCGACAACGGCAGGAAGAATGGATGTCTACGCAGATTCTCTTATGAGCCGGGGTGCCGCTCTTATAACACTTGCAAAAGGAAACAGAAGCAAGCAATGGACAGACGCATGCAAAAGATACGGAGCTTTTTATCTTGGAACTCCAGGCGGAATCGCAGCCCTTATTGCAAGCGAATACATCGAAAGCCAAGAAATAATCGACTATGAAGACTTGGGAATGGAAGCTGTGCGGCTTGTAAAGGTAAAAAATCTTCCGTGCTTTGTAATCACAAATGAAAACGGCGAGGATTTCTATGAAAATCTTTGACAAAGAAGCGGCGCTTGCGCTTTTAGAAGGTGATGAAGAATTGCTTGGAATCTTAATCAGCTCTTTCAAGACTGAAAATAAATTTGAGCGTTCTGAGCTTGAAAAACTCATAAAAGAAAAAAACTTCAAGGAAGCCGCCGAATATGTTCATGCGACAAAAGGAGCAGCAAGGCAGCTCTGCATGGAAA
>CAVDRA010000263.1:0-2365 GCA_963611155.1 bacterium
GAACAGAATTTTAAGTCTGTCTGTTCTTTTACAAATTCCGCAGCATCAAACGGAAAAGTTTTTATGCAGCGGGCAGCTACGAGCAGTTCATTTGCAAGAATATACGCTTTTTTGAAATCGGGTTTTTGATCCATAAGCTATTCCTCTTCATCGTCAAAAATATCATCAAAAGCAGCCGAAAGTATTTTTAGTGCCTTTTTACGCTGCTCGTCATTCATGTTTTTTAATCCTCTTTGAATTGTTTGAACTTCCCTGCCTTCTTCAGGTTCTTTGCCGTCCTGACCTGAGCCCAGAAGAAAATCTGTGGAAACTCTAAAGAATTCCGCAACCTTTACAAGCATGTCCCTGCGAGGAATTATTCCGCCGTTTTCCCACATGTTTACGCGGCTTTTCGAAACACCAAGTTTTAAGGCAAACTGTTCCATGCTTAACCCGGCGCTCGTACGCAAATTCTGAACTCTCTTTCCAAAATTTACCTCGTTCATATCTACCTCTTGCTTCGCCTTTCTTTGCATCGTGCAATTTTATTGCACCCACAGGAAAATAAAAAAGAGATAACCTCCTTCTCCTTTCAAACAAAATATATCATAACGAAAAATGAAAGTCAAGTAAATTTATTTTTTAAATAAGATTGCACGCAAAAAATCTTTTTCCTGCTGTATGCACTATATATAGCGCATTTTTAAACCGTCTGTCATGCTGAAATTTGATTCGGCATCTATGCCGCAGAAACAACAGGGCTGTTAGTGCGCTAACAATCGGATTGTTAGTGCGCAGACAATATGTTTGTTAGCGCGTGAACAAGACCCTTGTTCACGCACTAACAAGGGTCTTGTTTGAGTTTGAGCAATGAGCTTGTTAATGCGCCGGCAAAAACCTTTTTAGAAAAACGCTGGAGGGGCAGGGGAATAATGGAAAACAGTCAAAAATCATGCTAAACTGCAAATCGTAACTTACTTCATAGAAAAGAACGGGTATTTTTTATGTCTAATGATTTTGGCTGTGAAAATTCACGGGTTCAGCTGCCGGCAATTTTACATTTAGTGAGACTTGGATATACATACATTCCAAGAATAACATTAAAGCAGGCAGGAACTTTTTTTGATCCGAAAACAAATATCCTTACACAAATATTTAAGAAGCAGTTTTTAAAGCTCAACCCACAGTCTGATGAAAGAAAAGCTGAGCAGGTTCTTCATGACATTACCAATGAACTTGACAGCGATGACCTGGGCGAAAAGTTCTATCACCGGCTTGTTTCTGCAAGTTCTGAAAAACTTATCGACTTTGAGAATATCAAAAACAATACATTTCATGTTACGGCAGAATTTTCCTGCTACGATGTAAAAGACGATTCTCCGGCAAATAAATATACAGAGCTTTTCCGCCCGGATATTACGCTTTTTATTAACGGGCTGCCTTTGGCTTACATTGAAGTAAAGATTCCGAATAATAAAGAAGGAATTGTTGCAGAAAGAAAACGTGAATATAACGCACGGCTTCCGAACAAAAAGGCTAAAAGGTTCAATAATATTACTCAGCTGATGATTTTTTCCAACAATATGGAATACGACAACATGGGCGGAATTACTCCGGTTCAGGGTGCTTTCTATTGCACTGGCTCTTACAAGGCTCCGCCTTTTAACTGTTTCCGTGAAGAAAATCCCCAGCATTTTGAAGTTGAACCTTATATTGAAACATATCCTTATGGCGATGTTTCTGACGAAGTTGAAAAGGCTCTTCTGGAAGAATTCAATGTTCAGGTTTATAAAAGTTCTGATGAATATAAAAAGAATAAAAGAGTAACCACTCCTACAAATAAGATTTTAACTTCTATGTGTGAACCAAGCCGTTTGCTGTACCTTTTAAAATATGGCATTGCTTATGTTCATGCAGAAAAAAAACTTGATGACGGCTCAATAATTACAGAGCTTCAAAAGCACATTATGCGCTACCAGCAGTTTTTTGCTTCTATGGCAGTTACAAAAACTCTGGATGAAGGAATAAAAAAAGGTGTCATCTGGCATACTCAAGGTTCAGGAAAAACAGCCTTAAGCTACTATCTTGTAAACATTCTTACTGATTACTACGCAAAGAAAAACATTGTTGCAAAGTTTTACTTTATTGTAGACCGCATCGACTTGAAAAATCAGGCTGCAAAAGAATTTGAAATTCGAGGTTTGAGCGTTCAAAGTGCTGATAGCCGTGCAGAACTTATGGAAGAGTTCAATAATCAGAATTCGCTTTCTGGAACCACCGGTAAAAAGGAAATTACTGTCATCAACATTCAGCGGTTTGATGAAAAGAAGAAGGAAAAAATTGATCTTCCTGATTACAACACAAATTTGCAGCTTATTTTCATTAT
>CAVDRA010000264.1:0-2363 GCA_963611155.1 bacterium
TTGTGTAGCCTGTAAGCTCTTTTGCGCGCCGGACGAGATGGCTCTTGCTTACGGAAAGGTCTTCTGACATCTGGTCTAGATTCGTCATCTCGTTGATGTGATCGAGAAGATAATTTGTAATCTGTGTCGCTGTAAGTCCTGTGTGGCGCTCCTCGTTTTCTTTTGGAATATTCAGAACGCTTATGAGCTGGTCATTGTTGATAAAAAGCGATTTCTCTTTAGTTCTGCCTTCATGCGTGTAAACTTGATTCAGCGCATTGCTTAAAAGCAGCCCTACAGTGTCGCAAAGCGGAATATTCTGGTTTCCGACTTCAAGAAATGCGTATCCGAAATATTTATCTCCATGACGGAGCGTCTCAAGGATAACGTTGAATCTTCTGTGTTGAGGGAAAAGCGTTTTTGGAAGCAGAACCGGCTCCTGAACCTTCAAAGGAAGCTTCCCTTTGAACATAAACGGAACTTCCGGAAGAACAAGCTCCACGTTTGCCGCGCCGATGTCGGAAGTCATGTTTTCGCTCAGCGCGAGAACAATTCCTGAAATGCCCATCTCCCCTAGCTGAAGGCGAAGAACGTCTTGAATCTGTTTTCCTGAAGTCGCCGAGACAAAACTGATTGCAATCTGCGAAAGATTATTCATCGAGTACATATTGTCATAGCGCGAAACCTTGTCATACTCGGTGAACACGGAGCTTAGAGTTCTTAGCTGGTGGAAAATGTTTTCTATCTTAAGAAACTGCGCGTCATTTTCTTTCACCATCGGAAGAACCAGGCGTCTAAGGCTTGAGATATATTGCTGCAGAGCTGTATTTTCAAAGTTTGAGTCTTTTCTCATGTCCTGCAGGAATCTTTGGCACCATATAAGCATCGCGCTTGTTTTCTGCTCCTCGTAAATATCGATAAAAATCGCATCGATAAGCTTGTTGAGCGAGCTTTCCGAAAGCATAGGAAAAATTTCACGGATTTTCTGGAAGAACGCAGTTCTGAAATCTTCCTCTGAAACGCTGGAATCCGGCAGAAGCGACTTTTCGTTGATGTTGAAATCGCCTGCCTCGATAACCGCTTTTTCAAAGCAGCCGCAGGACTGGCGCACAAGCAGCGACGTTGTAACAAAGACAGTTCCGAATGTTTTTTTAGGCTCCATGATTCTGTCAATCAGGAGTTCCACCGCAGAATATCCGCGTTTGAAATATTCAAGATCGAGCGTTGTTACAGGCGAGCGCGCTGAAATTCCTGCGTATTGGTTGTTGAATCCTGTGACGGCGACATCCATCGGAACTGAGATTCCGTGTTTTTCCAGAGCTTCAATCACAGAAGCCGCAATGATGTCGCTTGGCGTTACAATGCACTCAATTTCGCAGTGTCCGTTTCTCGCAAACCGCTGGACAAATTCATCCATAACGTCTGAAATGCATGCCGAGTCAATTTTTTTCGCCATGAAAACAGAATTTTCAATTTCCTGAATTCCGTGCTTTTTTAGCTGTTGGTGGTAGCATTCAAGGCGGACTTTATGCGGCGGAGAACTTAGAGAGCCGACAAAAGCGAATTTTGTGTAATTATGCTGTTTGACCAGGTGATTTATCAGAACCTCAATCGAATAGCTGTTGTCAATCCGGATAGACGGAATGTCAGGAACATCTAGATAGCCGATGTCTACCATCGGAAGCGGCTTCAGCTTTGAAAAAGTCTTTATGATTTCGTCGTTGCCTAAAAATTCCTGAAGAGACGAAGCCCAGGTAACAACTCCGTCTACAAGCGGCATGCGCATAAATTTGAATGTTTTTAGATAATGGCTGATAAAATTAATATCATCGAAAAGCGAGTATTTGATTGCGCCGGCAAAATTTATGAAATTAAGGTCGTAGTCGCTCGCCGCTTTCTGCATTCCAGCAAGATATTCCTGTCCTATAAATGAACGGAAATCCGCTATTCCTGTAAATCCGATTGTGATTCGGCTTCCTGAATTTTTTCGGTTTGCAAGAAACGCTCTTCTCTTAGATATTCCTGAATACATGAGAAAATTATAGCACAAAATGATTATTTTTTGAAATCAAGTGGAGATATTTTATAAATGCAAAAAATATTGTTGCCGGCGAAAAATCTTTTTCATAGCTTTAGCCTTTTCTCCGGCACGGAAATTTTTCTAATGTGGCGCATGAAAAAGTTTTGTTTTGGGATGAAGAATCATACAGCCACGCTTTTATAAGATTTTCGTAGATATTTATAAAATATGATTTTTTTGAAAAATGGCATTTTGCCAAAAAAAATCCGGCAGAATCTGCGGAAAAGAGATTTGCAATTTTATGCATAAAAACCGGAGGTTTAATCTTACTAAAAGTTCAAATTTTTCATTTAAGAAAATGGAG
>CAVDRA010000265.1:0-2348 GCA_963611155.1 bacterium
AGAGAGACATATGCAGAGTTCTCGGGATTGGAGTCGCGCTCATGGCAAGGCAGTCGATGTTCGCTTTCATTGTCTTGAGTTTTTCCTTGTCCTTTACACCGAAACGCTGCTCCTCGTCGATTATCATGAGTCCAAGATCGCGGTATGCAACGTCTTTTTGAATAATCCGGTGCGTTCCGACAAGAATATCAACATCGCCGTTTTTAAGACGCTCGAGAATCTGTTTTTGCTCTTTCTGCGGCACAAAGCGGCTCATCTGCGCGATTTTTACCGGAAAGCTTGAAAAACGCTCAACGCAGTTTTCGTAATGCTGCTCGGCAAGAATCGTCGTCGGCGCAAGGAAGGCGACCTGCTTTCCGCCCATCACAGCCTTGAACGCGGCGCGCATGGCAATTTCTGTTTTTCCGTAGCCGACATCTCCGCACACAAGACGGTCCATCGGAACAGGCTTTTCCATGTCTTCCTTAATCTCTTTTGTTACGGAAATCTGGTCTGCGGTGTCTTCATATGGAAATGCCGCCTCAAACGCGGTCTGCCATTCATTGTCTTTCGGGAACGGAAATCCCCGGCTCGCTTTTCGTCTTGAATAAAGCGAGATAAGTTTTTCCGCCAAATCTTCAACGGCTTTTTTGACCTTGTTCTTGCGGTTTTCCCATGATTTTGAGCCGATTCTGTCGATTTTAGGATTCTCGCCCTCATTTCCGATGTAGCGCTGTACAAGATTCACCTGCTCGATCGGCACAAATGCGAATTCCTCGTCCGCATATTCCAGCTTGATATAGTCACGCTCGTTGCCCATGGCTTTTACGCGCTGAATTCCGCGGAAAATTCCGATTCCGTAGTTTACATGCACAACATAGTCGCCCTCGTTAAGCTCAACAAAAGTGTCAATCGCCCGGCTTTTAGCCTTGTGGACAATTTTCGCGGCATTCTTTCGCCTTCCCCAGATTTCGTTTTCCTGAATCACAAAAACTTTGCTTTCGCTGATTTCAAATCCGTTCGTGATCGCCCGCGGGAAAACTTGAAGGGGAAAATACGGAACGCCTTTTTTCGCGTTCTTTTTTAGAAGCTCGAAATATTCTCCGTCAGAAGGCTTCGCGCAGTAATTTTTCAGAATTTCTTTGATTCTGAGGGACTGGTTCTCGTTGTCGGCAAAAACAAAAATTTTCCAGCCGTTTGACTGCAAGTCCTCAATCTGCTCTTTAAAATAATTTATATTTCCGAAAAAACTTTTTCCGTCGGCACATTCAATCTTGAAAAAATTAGCGTCGGAATTTTGAATTTCCTCAGTTTCTGTGTGGAGAGTTCTGAACAAAACACGGTTTTCATGCCTGGGCGGAATCTCCTTGAACGGAATAAGCATTTCGCTCGGAGGAAAGACAGGCATTTTCAGCCGCGCGCTTCTGTACATTCCGGCATACTCGCGGTCAAAATTTTCCTGCATATTGCAAAGCCGGTCGTAGTCATAATAAAAGACAGCCGTATTTTTCGAGATATAGTCAAGAACCGTGTACTTTTCGCCGTTTTCCTTTCGCCACAAGACAGGATAAAAAAGCTCCTCTCCCTCGCTTTCGCCTTTTTCCCTCAGCTCAGAAATGATTTTTTTTCTGGATTTTTGCGCTTCCTCTCCAAGCCCCAGAAGAACCGCTCCGCTTTCCATTCTGGCGTTTTCCGCGCTCTGGCCGAATTTTTCAAAAAGCGAGTCCAGCTTTTCAATAAGCTCCTCTGTCCATACAACTTCCTTCATCGGATAAATCAGAAGATTTTCCCTGCTTTCCGACGGAACTGTAGACTGAGTTTCCGTGTCAAAAGATTTTATCGACTCAATCTCGTCAAAGTCAAAAAGAATTCTTCCCGCCCGCTCTTCGCCCGGAGCAAAAACGTCGAGGACCTCGCCGCGCAAAGTGAACTCTCCCGGAACACCAACCTTCGGAACACGGACATAGCCTAGACTTGCAAGTTTTTTTGAAAGCTCCACAGGATCGATTTTCTCGCCTTTATACAGCGAAAAAGAAAGCGAGCGGACATATTCAGGAGATGGGACTGGCGTCTGCAGCGAACGCTGATTCACAATAAAAATTCTGGGCTTTGTCTGCTGATTAAGCTGGCGCGGCTGCCTAGCCATTTTCGAAAGAACCGCCGAGCGCTGGCCAAAAACCGCAGTTCCGACCGCGCTCGCTCTGTAAGGAACAATGCCCCACCACGGCAGGACTTTTATCTCAACATTGTCGTCAAAAGCTGTGGACAGATCCTGCTGCAAGTCAAAAGCGTCTTTTTCAGCCGGAACAACAACAACAGCATCCATCGAGGTTGCGTCCGCCCCGCTTTTTCCGGCGGCTCCAGAATAT
>CAVDRA010000266.1:0-2311 GCA_963611155.1 bacterium
GAGAAAAAGGCGTCGCCTGCTATGGTCTTGACGGAAAAAGAAAGTGGTTTTTTGAGACACCTTCCCTTTCGCCTGCTTTTCCGGTTTCACAGCTGGAAGACGGCTCTGCCATTGTTTATCTTTCACAGCCGAAGGACGGGCGCACAGTCGGAAAACGATATTCCGCTTTTGGCGAGCCGCTTGAGGATTTGATTTTTTCAGGAATTGCAGTGAGCGTTGAAAACTGCGACGAGGGAATTCTCATATCATTGGACAGCGGGGCAATCGGTCTTGTTACGGTCCAGAATGACGGCAGGGCTGACTCAAAATGGGTTGTGCAGGGCGGAAATTCATCTGGAGCTTTCTCAATAGCTTACAGGGCGCAGACAAGGCATGCGGCCTATTTTTTTCAAAATGGAAACACAACAGAAGCGCTTCTGGTCAATGTTAGCGACGGCGGCTGTCTTGCGCGTTTTCCGGTCGGAAACATCAGCATTGCAGGCCTTAAGGGAGCAAAAGCATCATCTTCAGGATTCTTCATTTCCGGCTCCTATTCTGCCTGTGAATTTTATGAGGACGGGACAATTCTATGGTCGGCTGTTCTTCCTTCCTCAAAAAAATGGAGCGAGCTGTGCTACACAAAAGCCAATTATCTTATTTTTTGCTTTGAAGACTGGTCCATGTCATCATTCAAGATGAATTCGATTCCTGGAGAAAGTTTTTCACAAGGCAAAATCATGACTGAAAGCCTTGTAAGCATACAGGAGCTTGACTTTGTGGCAAAAGAATTTGGCTTTCACACGCTCACGATGGAAAAGATGGCGGAAATAAGCTCTGATTTTAAATCAGGAGACTTGCACGAAAAAGAAAAAAAATATCTTTCGGAAATAAAAACTGAAGCCAGCGGATATTTGACTTCAATAAATTCAATTTTCAGCTCAAATTTTCGCCAGAAGCAAAGTTTTTACGCGGCAAATCCTGCCTACACGCAAAATCTGCTTTATCTTATGAGCAGGTGCGGAACCGCCGATTTTGTTTCTTTTTTTGCTGATATTCTAAAAGGAGAAACAGACCCTTACCTTCTTTCTGCCGCGATAATATACTCAGGAGACGAAGGCTTTGACCCTGACGGATCTGTTTTGAACGCATATGAGTATCTTATTCAAAACCGGCTTTCAGTATGCGACAAGAAAATTCTAGGGAATATCTGCGACTCGACTTATAAGCTTTGCAGGTTTATGGGCCGGCCTGCGTTCAACAAGCAGGGAAAAGCGATTTTAAGCAGGCTTATGTTTCCGCAGTTTGACAAGGAAACGAGAAGCTATGCGCGAAAAACGCTTGAAAAAATGATTCAGCTTGAAAAATAATGATTTTTTTTCTATTCAAATGTGATATAATTTTTTTCTAGGTGTCTTTTAATTATTCACCCTAGCAATATTCGGAGGAAAATGATGAATATCAAAAAGATTTTGGGCTGCTCAGCTTTTGCTCTTGCTGTTTTGTCGGCTTCATTCGCAATCTCTGTTGATCAGCCTGAGCTTGAATCGGCCGGCGGCGCAGACACTGTCGTTTTCAGAAACTATACAGGACCGCACTCTGTAATCAATTCTGCCGCTGAAATCAAGGCAATCGGATCCACGCTTGGAAACAATATAAAACAAGCTCCGGGCACATCTATGACAGCAGGCTCTTCTAACCGTTACCAGTTTATTCATGTTGTCGATCCTTCAGTAAAAGACAAGCTTGACGCCGACATATTCATTATTGGAAGCACAGCAACAGTTGACCATATCAACAATGTAAGAAGAATCATTTCAGGCTATCTTGAATCTGCCTACGGATATTCAACACGGGATGCGGACACGATCGCGGTTTTTGTCACGGTCTACAATGCCGTTTACCGCGGAAACTTGAATTACTTCAGCGCTAAGTACAAGGAAGCCGTAACAAGAAATCTTTCCTCTTCAAATGTAGGTATTTCCACAGACTATCAGGAATGGCCGGGAAGAACACAGATTGTCATTCCTCTTTCGGATGTGAACGGAGGCCTTTCAACTATCGACACGTCGATTATCTCAGACAGAAATGTTGTAAAATCAATGCAGGAAGATGACGGCAAAAATATCGATGCCAGAAAAGACATGGTTGATATAAAGGAGCGCGAGGCTGACAACGCTTCTGAAGAAGCCCAGGAAGCTCAAAAGCAGGCTGCAGAGGAAAATTCAAAGCTAAAAGAAGAGCAGCAAAAATCTGCCCAGGCAAATAAAGAGGCTCAGACTGCCCAGAAACAACTGGAAATTCGGAAAATACGGAAAAACGCTCACTCTTGTAA
>CAVDRA010000267.1:0-2272 GCA_963611155.1 bacterium
GGAATCGTTCTTAAAAAAAAGTTTGGCGATGATAATGTTTTTGACTTTTCGCTGGGAAACCCGGATTTGGATCCTCCTCAGAAAGTTGTTGAGGCAATTCAGAAAATTGCGGAAGATGTGAGCCACGGATGCCATGGCTATATGCCGAATGCCGGTTATCCAGAGACAAGAGGCGCGATCGCGGAAAAAGTTTCAGGAGAGCAGGGCGTTTCATTGTCGTTCAATGAAACTGTGATTACTGTCGGCGCCGCTTCCGCTTTAAACTGCGTTTTCAAGGCGATCTTGAATCCTGATGATGAGATAATTGTTCCTGCTCCGTTTTTTGCAGAGTACCGTCATTACGCTTCGAATCACGGCGGAAAACTTATTGAACTTTCCGCGAAAGAGAATTTTGATTTAAATATCGAGGCCTTAAAGTCGAATCTCTCAGAAAAGACCGCGGCTGTTCTAATCAATAATCCAAATAATCCGACTGGAAAAATTTATTCAGAAAACGACATAAAAACTCTTTCAGAAATTTTGTCCGCGCATGGAAAGAATACAGGAAGAGAGCCTTATCTTATCTGCGACGAGCCTTACCGCGCGATTGTATATGACGGCGCTAAAATCACGCCTGTTTTCCAGTTCTATAAGAATTCGGTGATTGTCTCTTCCTTTGCGAAAGATCTGAGTCTGCCTGGAGAAAGGATCGGATATGTTGCTGTTAATCCTCAAAGCAAAGAAAAAGATGAATTTATAAAGGCTGTGACATTTTCGCTCCGCGTGCTCGGCTGTGTGAATGCTCCTGCTTTTTTTCAGAAAGTTATAGCGGAAAGCTGGAATGCGGAAGTTGACTATTCAAGCTATAAAATCCGGCGGAATAAGCTAATGGCAATCATGGACAAAGCTGGACTTGACTATTACAGGCCTCAAGGCGCGTTTTATCTTTTTGTGAAAGTTCCGGAAAAATTCAGCGGAGACGACTCTGCTTTCTGTGATTATCTGAAAAAATATATGATTCTTGCTGCTCCAGGAACAGGATTCGGCGGAAAAGGCTGGTTCAGGCTTGCGTACTGCGTGTCTGAAAAAACAATTGAGAATTCTGAGAAAGCTTTTGTCAAGGCGATGGAAGAACTTTGATATTTTGGGAGACTTATTCTTATGAAAATTTTAATGGTGAGTGCTGAGGCTGTCCCTTTTGCAAAGACAGGCGGACTTGCGGATGCCGTTTCAGCGATGGCAGGAAATTTGAGTCTTACAGGAAATGAAGTGAAAATTGTTATGCCTCGTTACTACAAAATCGACAGAAACAAGCTGACTAAACTAGACGGCGCAATGGGAGTTCCTGTCGGAACAGGGCAGGAATGGACTGCGGTCTACACGACAAATCTTCCAGGCTTTCCTGCCGTTGAGGTTTATTTTATTGATCATGAGCTTTCTTTCGGACGGGACGGAGTCTACGGAACCAAAAACGAGCCGGATTTTCATGATAACCCATACAGGTTCTCGCTTCTAGCTCACGGAGCGTTTCAGCTTTGCAATAAGCTTGGCTGGTTTCCGGACATTGTTCATGCCCATGACTGGTCGGCGGGGCTGGTGCCCGTCCTGCTGAAGCATGTCTGCCGGCAGCAACCGCAATTTTCTCATACGGCATCTGTTTATACGATTCACAACATGGGATACCAGGGCGTATATGGAAAAGAGAAATTCCCAGATTTAGGAATTGACTGGAATCTTTATTACGGAGCAGGTTTTGAGCGCAACGGAGCCATAAACTTTATGCAGGCTGGAATTACCTGCGCCGACATGATCACAACCGTTTCTCCAACGTACGCCCACGAGATTCAGACACCAGAGGGCGGATTTGGACTCGACGGCCTTCTGCGCGTCAGAACTGATGTCGTAAAAGGAATCGTGAACGGTGTCGACACAGACACCTGGAATCCTGAGAAAGACAAATATCTCCCTGCAAATTATAGTTTCAAAAATATGGGCGGAAAGGCAGAATGCAAGAAAGCCCTCCAGGAATATTTTGGTCTTCCAGTCCGGAAAGATGTTCCTGTAATCGGTCTTATCTCGCGGCTTGTAAGCCAGAAGGGCATCGCCGAGGTCTTTGCGCCCGCTTACGGCAGCCTTTTTAGAATCTGCTCGACAATGGACTTGCAGTTTGTTCTCTTGGGAAGCGGTGAAAAATGGTGCGAGGAAGAAATCAACAATCTTCAGACAAAACTTCCTAACTTCAGGGCAAAAATCGGCTATTCAGAAAATTTAAGCCATCTCATAGAGGCTGGAG
>CAVDRA010000268.1:0-2259 GCA_963611155.1 bacterium
GTTTAAAGGAGGTGTGCTAAAAATTACTTCCGTGTAATTTTTGGCAGCACAGTTTGTTCAAGCGTCGCTTTCCCAAACTGTGATTCTCGCCATCCATAGCTCGCCGCTAACGCGGGGTTTTTAGGAGAAATAAGATGATTAAGACTGTTAAAGATGTAGATCTTAAGGGCAAACGCATTATTATGCGTGTTGATTTTAACGTTCCGATGAAAGACGGCGTTGTTCAGGATGACACACGCATTATGGCGGCTCTTCCTACAATTAAATATATTCTTGAACAGAACCCACGCTCACTCGTTCTGATGAGTCACCTTGGCGACCCTAAAAAAGATGTTAAAAAGGCCCAGGAAAAAGCTGAAAAAGCCGGAAAAACTTGGACTGAAGCTGACGCAGAAAAATTCATCAACGGTAAAAACAGAATGAAGCCGGTTGTTGAATATTTTGCTTCAAAACTCGGAAAACCGGTTACTTTCCTCCCGGATGCACTCGGACAGAAAGCTGCAATCGACGCTCTCCCGGAAGGCGCTGTTGCAATGCTTGAAAATGTCCGCTTCCACAAGGAAGAAACTTCAAAAGACAGCGCTGAACGCGATGTTATGGCAAAAGAACTTGCTACATACGGCGATATTTTCGTAAACGACGCCTTCGGAACTGCTCACCGCGATCAGGCTTCTACTGCTTCAATCGCAAAATTCATGGGTTGCGAAAGCGTTGGCGGCTTCCTTATGGAAAAAGAAGTTAAATACATTCAGCCGATGGTAGAAAATCCTCCAAAACCACAGGTTGCAATCATCGGTGGTGCAAAGGTTTCTTCAAAAATCGCTGTTCTTGAGTCCCTTTTGAAAAATGCTTCTGCCCTCGTAATCGGCGGCGGTATGGCTTATACATTCTTAAAGGCACAGGGACACAAAGTTGGTATTTCCCTTGTAGAAGATGATTTTATCGACACTGCAAAAAAACTGCTTGCTGATGCACAGGCTAAGGGTGTTAAGATTGTTCTTCCGGTTGACCACGTTGCAGCTGACAAATTCGACGCAAACGCAACTCCTGTAGCTGTAGACGGAGTAGATATTCCAGACAATCTTATGGCAATGGATGTTGGTCCAAAGACAATCGCACTTTACAAGGAAGTTCTTTCAACTGCAAAATCTGTTGTATGGAACGGACCTGTCGGCGTATTTGAATTTGACGCATTTGCAAAGGGAACTGCAACTGTAGCTCAGTTAGTAGCAGACGCAACTGGCCGCGGTGCAATGACTGTAGTTGGCGGCGGAGATTCTGTTGCTGCTGTAAACAAATTCAATCTTGCAGACAAAATGAGCCACGTTTCAACAGGCGGCGGCGCTTCCCTCGAATTCCTCGAAGGAAAGACATTGCCGGGAATTGCAATTCTGGCTACAAAGTAATTTTTTGTTTGCGAAGGAAATTTTGCGAGTTTTGAAATAAACTCGTGAAGTAAACCGCCTGCCTTTCGTTTTTGAAGGGTGGGCGTTTTTTTTTGTTACGAAAAAGATGTGCGAGTTCTCGAAAGAAAGCTTGTGGCTTGCAGCGTCATCCTGAGTTTATCTCAGAATTCTGTTAGATAAGAAAATATTTTTTTTCATATACAGATTCCGGGTCAAGCTCGGAATGACACGAAAGGCGTCATCTTTATGGGTGGCGTCTTTTTTTTATTCTGCGCGCTTTGAAATTTCTTTTTCGTGGCATTTGCCTTTGTTTTTGCTTCTGCCGGCTTTGAATTCTCCTCTTTTTGACATATATAAAAATAGAAGTTAGAATAAAACACTACTAAGGTACGAAAACAATAAAAATTATTGGAGAATAAAATGCGTTCAAAGTATGTAGCTGGTAACTGGAAGATGAACATGGACAGGGCTGGGGCTGTTGCTTTGGCTAAAGAGCTGGTTGAGAATTTGAAAGGCTTAGACGGCAAGTTCATGATTGCGCCTCCATTTGTCTATCTTGATGCGGTCCACGAAGTAATAAAAAATTCAAATATTCTTCTAGGCGCGCAGGATATGGCTGCAACAGACAACGGTGCGCACACTGGGGCGGTTTCCGGGGCAATGCTAAAGGATATTGGAGTTCAGACTGTGATTCTTGGCCATTCTGAGCGCCGCTATGAATTTTATGAAAGCAACCGCCTTATCGGGAAAAAGGTCCGCAAGGCTTTGGATAATGGGCTTGATGTGGTTCTTTGCATTGGCGAGCTTGGCTCCCAGAAAATTGCCGGAGTTACAGACAATGTATGCGAGCTTC
>CAVDRA010000269.1:0-2229 GCA_963611155.1 bacterium
GAATGGTTCATCAGTACAAATGTAACAGGATTATTCGCAAACGTGATCACAAGAATTCATCATGACCAGAGCCTTAGCGACTTGCTCGACAACCGCACGATTATCGACAAACTGATCAAGAAAGACACTTCTGAATCAAACTAAGGATGACAGACTGCATTCTCTGTATTGACATTGGAACAACTTCGCTCAAGGCTGCCTGCCTAACAGATAAGCCGGGCGAAGTTTTTGTTTCACGGCAGCATTTTAAAAACAGTTCCGCCCGAGAATGGCTGGACGCTCTTGCGCATGCTGTAGAAGAGCTCAGCGAAAAAAACAAGGATTTCGCAATTGAAGCAATTTGTGTGAGCGGAAATGGGCCGACAATCGTTTCAGAAGACGGAACAACGCTGTTGCACAATGCGCTGATTCCGGAAAACATTCAGTCCGAAATAAAAAGTCTGAACACAAAATCTCTCTTTATTCCCCGCCTTTATGCTTTCAAAAAGCTTTTCGCCGAAAGCTGGCAAAATTCTGCCCGTGTTTTTTCAGGTCCCGAATTTCTAATTTTCAAGATGACAGGAAAAGCCATTTCAATTCTTCCAGAAAAACGTTATACATGCGCATACTGGAGCGAATCTGAATTTTTGCGTTGCGGATTCTCTGGCGAAGACTTTAAAAAACTGCCGGATTTTGTTTCTCCGGGAACACTTGCAGGCCAGCTGAACGAAGAAACCGCCATAAAAACAGGTCTTTTGGAAGGAACGCTTGTTTTTGCAGGAGGTCCAGACTTTACAGTCGCGCTGATTGGAACTGGAACTGTTTTTCCAGGCAGGATGTGCGATCGGGCCGGCTCAAGCGAAGGCTTGAATCTCTGCACACAAAATCCTGTTTTCGAACAGGGATTAAGAACGCTTCCGTCTATAATTCCAGGACTCTGGAACTTAAGCTGCCTTTTCACTCCCGATAAAGACAACAGAAATTTTGGCGGGGCGGTAGAAAAACTTAGGGATGCAGCAAAAAAAGCCGGAGAATACTTCCCGCAATTCATGATAATAACAGGCGGGCAAGCTCTCGCCAAAAAAAACATTGAAGAAAAAGAAAAAATATCCGGAATGAAAATAAAAACGCAATACTGCGCTGACGCGGAGCTTATCGGCGACCTGATTTTGGCAAGAATCGGGCTTGGAGACTACGACAGCATTGAAGAAGCGGTTATGGTTCTAGGATAAGCAAGAAGCCCTCAATGTTTTAAATGCTTCCAATTGAAGCAAAAGCGGAACCGTGAATAGCCGGCCATGCAATTTCCGCAGACGGCAGATTATGCAGATTATGCGGAATGAAACATTGAGAAACGAAACTTATCAAACGACGGATATTCAGCAACCATAGAGCGTAGCGGTTCTCAAGAAAAAAACAAATATGAAATTTTTTAACATACCAAAGAATCCGAAAGTTCTAATTTTTGACATTGATTCCACGCTTTACACCTGCCCGGAATATGCGCACGAGCAAATCGACTCACAGGTGCGCCACTGGGCGGCTTTGAACAGCATGAGCGCGGACACGGCAAGAAAAATGGTCAGTGAATACAGAAGAAAATGGGCGGCTGAACATGCCGGACAGAAAATTTCTCTTGGAAACCTTTTTACCGCATTCGGAGTTTCGATTGAGACGAGCATTGAATGGCGAAAGAAACTCTTTGATCCGGCAAAATATCTAAAACGAGATGAAAATCTGATTTTGACGCTTGAAAAATTTTCAAAAAACTTCTTTATGATTTGCGTCACGAACAATCCTGTGGAGCCGGCAAGAAAAACACTCGAGGCGATTGGAATTTCATCTTTTTTTCCTGATATTGTCGGTCTTGACACCCTAAAAATATCAAAACCCTCAAAAAAAATTCTCGAGCTTGCTGTTAAAAAAGCGGCGGAATTCTTAAATCAGGAAACTAAATACGAAGACTGTGTTTCAATTGGCGACAGGTACGATATTGATCTTGCGCCGGCGTTAGAACTTGGAATGGGAGGAATTCTCGTTGACGGAGCGGAAGATGTCTGCAAAATCAATTTTTTCACACGCTAAAAGAGATTCACAAAAGCCACTTCTATAAAAGTTTATTTTCTGATAGCATATTCGAATCTAACAAGCGCCTCAAAATGGCAGAAAGTTGCAACGTCTGGCAAAAAGCGCTGATTTTATGTCTGACCCTGTAGCTCAGCTGGATAGAGCATCCGCCTTCTAAGCGGA
>CAVDRA010000270.1:0-2229 GCA_963611155.1 bacterium
TTTGCGTGGCGTGCGGCATGAACGGCGTGAAAATTGCGGAGGATTCATTGCGATGAAAAAACTTGTTTTGCGTGACAGAACAGTCGAGACAAAGCTTCCTGCCTTTGTCATGGGAATCGTGAACGCGACTCCGGACTCTTTTTTTGACAAAAGCCGCGGCGGAGCTGAAAGCGCTCTTAGAATTATAGAAGAAGGAGCCGATGTTCTTGATATTGGCGGCGAGTCAACACGTCCTGGAAGCGGCTATGTTTCTGCGGAAGAGGAGATAAGGCGCGTTGTTCCTGTAATCGAGGCTGTCAGAAAACATTCTGATATTCCGATTTCTGTTGACACGAGAAAATTCAGCGTTATGAAGGCTGCTTTTGAAGCTGGAGCAGATATTTTAAATGACATTTCAGCATTGGAAGACGATTCAAATCTTGCTCCTTTTTGCGCGAAGGAAAGTCTTCCTGTGATTTTAATGCACAAGCGCGGAATTCCGTCGAATATGCAGGCGGACACTGTTTATACAGACATTTTTTCCGAGGTTGACTCGTATCTTAAAAGCCGGGTTGAAAGCGCTTTTGCTGCCGGAATCGAAGAAGACAAAATCTGGCTTGATCCCGGAATCGGCTTTGGAAAAGACGTGAAAGGAAATTTTGAGCTGATGCGGCGCTGCGCTTCTCTGGCTGGCGGAAAATATCCCGTCTTGATGGCGCTTAGCAGAAAAAGCTGTATTGGCGCGGTTACGGGGCGTGAAGTTCATGAGCGGCTGAGCGGAACTTTGACCGCCGGCGTTCTGAGCGTTCTCCACGGCGCTTCGATGATCCGCGTTCATGATGTGAAAGAGGCTGTTGATTCACTGAAAATTCTTTCAGCAGTTGAATTTGGCATGCTTTGACTTTAAAATATTCTCATTTCAATTTTGGAGATAGCAGAAAAAGTGAACGCTCTGGAAGGTTTTCTTACTGTTTTTAATTATATCCGTCCGGTTATTGACATCGGGGTGATGACATTTTTGCTTTACAAAGTCTACGAGCTTATTGTCAAGACGAATGCGATGCAGATTATAAAAGCGGCTCTGATTGTCGCGCTTTTTTATGCTTTCGCATTTATTTTTCATCTTGAAACTCTGCTTTGGATTTTGCAGAAATTTGCTCCGGGAATTGCGATTGCGTTTGCGATTGTCTTTCAGCCGGAGCTCAGGAAGCTTTTTCTAAAAATCGGCCAGAACGAATGGTTCACTTTTGGAAACCGCTCCCGCCACACTTATGTTGACGCGGTTCTGATTGCCGCGGAAACTCTTTCGAAGCTGAAAAAGGGAATGCTGGTCGTTTTTGCGCGCCGCACAAAACTTGATGATATTATCGAGACTGGAACCTTGCTTAACGCTGACATCTCTTCTGCGCTGCTCGTCACGATTTTTCAGTACGAGACTCCGCTTCACGACGCTGCCTGCATTGTTCAAAATGGAAAGATAATTTCTGCGGGCTGTTTTCTTCCGCTCAGCGAGCAATACGACATCAAAAAGACTTTTGGAACGCGGCACAGAGCTGCCTTGGGACTTGCCGAAACTACAGACGCTGTGGTTCTTGTTGTTTCCGAGGAGTCAGGCGCGATAAGCCTTGCCTACGACTCAAAGCTTCATTACGACCTGAAGCCGGCCCAAATCACAAAAATTCTGGAAAATCTTCTTGACATCTCTTCTGATCAGAAAACGATTGAGGATACAATAGATGAAAATAAAGCAACTATTTGAAAAACTGATTGAAAACTGGCCTGTAAAGGCTGTCTGCCTGATGATGGCAATTTTTCTTTATATTTTTAATCAGCAGTCTGGAATGACAACGAATTCAATAAAAACGAATCTCATAATCGAGAACAAGAACGGTTTTACTCTGTCTGAAGTTTTCAACACGAACGTTGTCGTGACTTTGCGCGGAAAATCCGAGTCAATATCCGGAATAACAGAGAAAAACATTACGCCTTATATTGATCTTGGATATGTGGCAAAAGATGGAAAATATGAATTTCCGGTTCTTCTGAAAATTGACCAGACTGTAAGCGCCATGAATCCGATGGAAATAAAAGTTACTCCTGAAAAAATATCTGTGAAGGTCGAAGAGGAAATTTCAAGATACGTGAAAGTCGAGCCTCTTTTAAAAGGCGATGTTCCGCATGGCTATCAGCGGAAATCAATTGTCATTGAGCCTGAAGAAGTGAAGATCCGCGGAGCGCGCTCTCTTGTCG
>CAVDRA010000271.1:0-2228 GCA_963611155.1 bacterium
TTCAAACTACACTCCTTCTGAGCCAAAAGAAGAAGATGTGGCTGAAGAAGAAGATCTTGAAGAAAAATTCACTAAATAAAAAATTAGGAGCTATATATGGCAATCACAGCTGCTGATGTAAAAGCTTTGCGGGATAAAACTGGCGCGGGCATGATGGAGTGCAAAAAAGCGCTCACAGAAGCTAATGGTGACGCTGCTGAGGCAGAAAAAATTCTTAAAGAGAAAGGTCTTGCTGCTGTAGCGAAACGTTCTGAAAGAGCAACGTCTGAGGGACGGATTTTTATTCGCCAGGAAGGAAACAAAGTTGTTGTTGCAGAAGTAACTTGTGAAACAGACTTTGTTGCGAAAAACGCTGACTTCATTGCTGTTGGAAACAAAATTGTTGATACAGTATTTGCTAAGGGCTATACAAAAATTGAAAAAGAACTTGAGGATCTCGTTCTTGAGCTTGCTACAAAAATTCGTGAGAATATGGCTCTCCGCCGTTTGGAAGTTATTGATGTTCCAGCTGGAGCTGCGTCTGCATTCTATGTTCACTCGGATTTCAAAACAGCGGCAGTTGTTGTAATTAACGGTTCTGATGTTGATGAGGTAAAAACTTTCGCAAAAGACTGCTGCTTGCACCTTGCTGCGTTTACACCTGCGTATATTGAGCAGAAAGATGTTCCTGAGAGCTATATTAATGAGCAGAAGGAAATTTTCGAAGCTCAGATGGCACAGGATGAAAAGATGGCTTCTAAGCCTGAAAATGTAAAGGCTGGAATTCTTCAGGGAAAAATCAACAAGCATTTGGCTGAAATTTGCTTTGTTGATCAGGCCTTCGTAAAAGATGACAAAGTAACAGTTGCAAAGAAGCTTGCCGAAGTTTCAAAATCTTCTGGCGCAAAACTTTCATTTGAGAAAGTTGCTCTTTACATTCTTGGAAAATAACTTTGCCTAAAAAAGCGGTCAGAGTTAATATTCTGGCCGCTTTTTATTGTTTTATTTTGCTGATTTTTATTTATAAAGGAGAACTGCTATGTCGTTTGATGCAAAATCAAAAATGGAAAAGACACTCGAAGGTTTTAAAAACGAGATGAATACAATCCGCACAGGCCGCGCATCAGCCGCAATTTTTGATAAGGTTCGTGTAGATTATTACGGAAATAAATCGCCTCTCAATCAGGTTGCAACAATTTCAATCCCAGAAGCACGCAGTGTTGTAATTTCTCCGTTTGATAAGTCTCTTATTTCAGAAATCGAAAAGGCAATTCAGGTTGCAGATTTAGGACTTAATCCTTCAAACGACGGCAAAGTAATCAGAATTTCAATCCCTGCTCTTACAGCAGAGCGCCGAAAGGAGCTTGTAAAACAAGCTAAAGGAATTGCGGAAAACTACAAGACAACAGTACGCAATGTTCGTCGTGACGGAAATGACGATTTGAAAAAACAGCAGAAGGCCGGAGAGATTACAGAGGATCAGCTTAAAAAGGAAACAGATGATCTTCAGAAACTCACTGACAAATACGTTGCTGATATTCAGGCTGTCTGTGATACAAAAGAAAAGGAAATTCTTGCTTAATCTGTGATTTGTTTTTTAAGATGAATACGGAAGAAATGATTGCCCTCGGTGTTCCTGAGCATATTGCGATAATAATGGATGGAAATGGCCGATGGGCAAAAAAACGGGGAATGCCTCGCACCGCAGGACATAAAGAAGGCTTGTCTTCTGCAAAGAAGATTGTAAAAGCCGCTGCTCTGCTTGGCGTAAAATATATAACTTTATACACATTCTCAACTGAAAACTGGAAGCGTGCTCAGGAAGAAGTCGGCTTTTTGATGAATCTGATAAAAAGCCATTTGCGCGCTGAATTTGATTTTTATAAGAAGAACGGAATTCGAATTAAGCAGATTGGCGACCTTTCCGGCTTGCCTGAAGATGTTCAAAAAGAAATTACAAACGCTGAAAATGATACTGAACATTTTGAAGGCACAACTTGTGTCCTTGCAATCAACTATGGCGGACGAGATGAGATTGTTCGCACTGTCAAAAAAATAATAAGCCAAAATAAAAAAAGTGACGAAATAACGGAAGACCTTCTTTCTTTATCGTTAGATACTGGCAGTATTCCGCCTGTTGATCTCTTGATTAGAACTGGCGGCGAAAAACGTCTAAGCAATTTTCTGTTGTGGCAGAATGCCTATGCGGAATTTGTGTTCACAGATGTCCTTTGGCCTGATTATAATGA
>CAVDRA010000272.1:0-2217 GCA_963611155.1 bacterium
GCCCGATTACGCATAACACTGCGTTCACCGCATTCTTCGCAGGAATCTTCCAGCCCTTAAAAGTCATCTTTCCGCTCAGTTTTCCCCATGCCACAAGCGAGCCTGTAAAAGCGACAGCTCCAATCGCAATTGTAAGGCCAAGTGAGACAGCCGTAAAATAATCGCCTTTATCAGAGCAGATATACTGAGTAAGCGCAACCAAAAGAGAAGACAAACCTCCAAATCCGTTGAAAAGCGCAACAAGCTCAGGCATTCCTGTCATCTGAACTTTTCTTGACCAAATTATGCCAATTACAGTTCCCAGCAAAATTGCCGCCGCAATCCAGACATAACCGTTCAAAAGCAAGTTTTCAGAATTCCATGAGCCTAAAACCTCGTTTTCACACAAGACTGTAACAACAGCAATCAGCATTCCGAGTGAAGACAGTAAATTTCCATTCCTGGCAGTCGGAGTTTTTCCCATCAGCTTGATTCCGCGGATAAAAAAAACACACGAAACCATATACAAAATTTTAATAAAAACATCGCCCATAAAAATCTCCGTTATTTTTTCGTGTCGTCTTTCTTTTTAAACATTCCAAGCATACGGTCAGTAACCATATATCCGCCAACTACATTTATTGTCGCAAACACAATCGCAAAAAAGCCAAGGACCGCCCCTGTCTTTCCTCCAACCTTCACCGCCACAGCCGTTATACTGATAGCTCCGACAACTGTAATTCCTGAAATAGCGTTTGTTCCAGACATCAAAGGCGTATGAAGCTGACTAGGAACTTTTGCAATCAGCTCAAGCCCCAAAAAAGCCGCAATCACAAAAACAAAAATAAGCATAATATCCATAATTTTTTCTCCATTTTTTAAAAAAGGGGAAAAGCCTTTCCCCTGCGCCGCACTCTGTCAGCTCCGCTTCCTGACGTTGCGCCGCCCCCCATTCTCCTAAGGGCCAAGCCCTTAAAAACCCGTAAAGCAATCAATCGCGCCTAAAACATATTTCTCATAATTTTTGAGTTTTCAAAAAAAGAACCGTTTTACAGCTTAAACCTTTCATGGATAATTTTTCCGCCCTGCGTCAAAAGACAGCCTTTCATAATCTCATCTTCAAGATTGACTTTTAGCTCTTTAGCTTCCTTGTCATAAAAATGGGTGAGAAACGCTGTAACATTTCCAGAAAACATTTTTGACGCATCATAAGGAACCTGACGCTCAAGCAAATCTCCCGACATAATCGTAACACCGTTTTCGGTGACAACATTCTCAAAAAGCTTTGAGCCTTCAACGTTTCCGCCGGTTGAGCATGCCATATCAACAACAATAGCCCCTGGCTGCATGCGGTCAAGAACATTCTTTTCAATAAGGCGGGGAGCTTTTCTTCCAAATACTTTTGCAGTTGTAATTACAATATTTGCTTTCTCGCAGACTTTCGCCTGAGCCTCTTTCTGCTTTGCAATCTGTTCCGGCGAAAGCTCTTTCGCATACCCCTGCGCTGTCTGCCCCATTTCGCCAAGATCAATTTTCAAGAAAGAAGCTCCAAGAGACTTAACCTGCTCTTCAACAACAGGCCGCGTATCGAAAGCATCAACACGCGCTCCGAGACGCTTTGCCGTTGCAATAGCCTGAAGGCCGGCAACCCCGACTCCAATTACAAAAACCCTCGCCGGATTTATTGTTCCCGCAGGAGTCACCATCATTGGAAGCGCTTTAGGAAGCCTTGTTGCGGCGTTCAAAACAGCTACATAGCCAGCAAGGGAAGTCTGTGAAGACTGAACGTCCATTTTCTGCGCAAGGGTAGTGCGGGGGATCATCTCAAGCGAAACTGCCTGAATTCCGCCATCTGCAAATTCGCCAAGCAAATCTTTCTGATTAAATGGGTCAAGATAGCTTAAATGGAGAGCGCCGCTTTTTATGCCTTTTATATTTTCAGGTTTCATAATACGCAGAATAATATCACTGCAGTCATATGCGCTTTCCTCGCTTGCAGCAATCAAAGCCCCAGCAGCTTTGTACATCTCATCTGAGAATCCGCTTTTTATTCCGGCGCCGGACTCAACGTTTATTTCAAATCCCATTGAAACAAGTTTCTTCACGTCATCAGGAACAAGAGCAACACGCGTTTCACGCTCGTCTTTTTCCTTGCAGACAAGAACATTCTTCATATTTTTTCGCTCCCATAAAAAGTCAACGAACAAGTCGACTTTCTAAACTAATTCATGGCAGAAA
>CAVDRA010000273.1:0-2201 GCA_963611155.1 bacterium
CAACTCCAACCAGCTTCAGATTCGGAAAATTCAGGCCCTTTGCGACCATCTGCGTTCCGAGCATTATGTCGTATTCACCTTTTTTGAACGCGTCGATTTTCTCCTGAAGTTCTCCGCTGTGCGATACTGAGTCTGTGTCCACACGCACGACTTTTGCGTTCGGAAACTTCGCCTTTACTTCCGTCTCTATAAATTCCGTTCCGAAGCCCGAGTATCCGACGTCAAGAGAACCACATTCAGGACATTGCTGCGGAGGAGAAATCTGATAGCCGCAGTAGTGGCAGCGCAGCCTTTTTTCAGCCTTGTGAAATGTGAGCGGAACTGAGCAGTTTTTGCATTTGAGCTCGAAGCCGCACGAATTGCACCTGAAAAAATGCGTGAATCCTCTGCGGTTCAAAAACAAGATTGTCTGGCGTTTTTCCTTGAGCGCCGTGTCTATTTCTTTTTGAAGGGAAGGCGAGATTGCTCCCTGCATGGCCGGCGCGCTTTCGCCAGCAAGATTCACGCACTTGATTTCAGGCATTTTTCCGCCTGCGAGCCTTTTTGTAAGAATGTGCTTTTCAACTTTTCCGTCTTTCATCATTTTCCACGCTTCCACGCTTGGAGTCGCGCTTCCCATTAGCAGAGGAATTTTCAGCTTTGAGCATCTGCGCATTGCGACTTGTCTTGCGTGGTATCTGGGCGTGTTTCCGGATTTGTACGAGCCGTCATGCTCCTCGTCGATTATTATCATGCCAAGCTCTGGAACTGGAGCGAAAACCGCGCTTCTAGCTCCGATTACAACGCGCGCTTCTCTGTTCATTATTCTGCGCCATTCGGACAGCCGCTGGCTTGGAGTGAGACCTGAATGAAGGACTGCGACCGTGTTTCCGAATTTTGCGCTAAACCGCGCTGCAACCGCTTCAATCACCTGGGATGTAAGGCCGATTTCCGGAACCAGATAAATCACGCCCTTTCCGCTCAAAAGAAGAGTTTCTGAAGTCTGCAAAAAGACTTCTGTTTTTCCGCTTCCTGTAGGCCCGTAAAGATAATGAAGAAAAGTTCTTGAATTCTGCGAGAGAATCCCCTCGACAGCTGTTTTTTGCTCGCCGCTTAAGATTCTCGGTGTTGTGTCTGGAGTTTCTTCCGTGAAAGACATTCCTCCGGCCTCGCTTTCGCGTTTTCCGCCTGGAAGCATTGCCCATACGGCTTCTCCGATCGCGCAAAGATAGAATCTTGAAACCCAGAGCGCAGTTTCTGCAAGCTCATCTGTCAAGACAGGCGAATTATCAAGGCTTTTTAGAATCGGGCGGATCTTGCTTTTTTCGACAGGAAAATCTGAAGGGAGCGAATCGCTTTCTGAGAGAACAACGCCCTTCAGTCTTCTGTTTCCGAATTTCACATCGACGCGGCAGCCTTTCCGCGCAATTTTTTTTTCGTTGTCAGCGTCAAGATATGTGAAAGTCTGGTTTATCGGAATATTAAGCGCAACTTGAAGATATTTTTCCATATTTTTTTAGTTTTTCTCGTAGGACGGATCGATTTTTAAGAGCACTCCCCTGAAAATTTTAAGGTCCTCCCATGCATAGCGTTTGTTTTCCGGAGCCCGCAAAAGCGCGCTTGGATGCCACGTTGTGACTAGCGGAATTCCGTTGTAGTCAAGAATCATTCCATGAAGCTTCATGACTCCGCTGCTTGTTCCAAGAAGATTTTTTACGGCTGTGCTTCCGGCGCACAGAATTGCTTTAGGCTTTAAGGCCGCAATCTGCGCGTCAAGAAAAGGTCTGCATGCCGCGGCTTCTTCCGGAAAAGGCACCCGGTTCATCGGCGGCCGGCATTTTACGATGTTTGCAATGTAGCAGTTTTTGTTTCTGTATAAATGGATTGCGGCGAGCATTTTGTCTAGAAGCTGGCCTGCCGGTCCTACAAAAGGCAGACCCTGCTTGTCCTCTTCCTCGCCTGGGCCTTCTCCAATCACAAGAACCAGCGGATTTGCGGCTCCCATTCCAGGAACCGCCTGCTTTCTTCCGGCGCAGAGAGCGCATCTCTTGCATTCTGAAATTTTGGAATTTATATTCTCGATTGTCGTTTTTTTTGCGCAGAAAAGATTTTGGCCGGCGCTATTTTTTTCAGGCTCTTTTCCGCTTGAATTTTCATTTTTGGCAGAGCCGTTTTGTTCCGCTTCATTTTTCAGGCGATTTGACTTTGAGATGCTTTCTAAA
>CAVDRA010000274.1:0-2178 GCA_963611155.1 bacterium
AATTTGAGGGAAAAGTCCGCATGGCCCGCGCGGAAGAAGGCGTAAAAAAACTGCGCGCGGAAGTTGACTCTTTGATTGCTATTCCGAATGAGCTTATCCTGAAAGACGCTGAAAAAGGCCTTTCGATTGAAAAAGCCTTTCTTATAATCAATGATGTTTTGCGTCAGGGGGTCCAGGGAATTTCAGACATCATCACAAAGCCTGGTCTTGTAAACCGCGATTTCCGCGATGTTCAGACAGTAATGGCAGGACAGGGAGACGCAATCCTTGGAATCGGAATTGGCGAAGGCTCTAACCGCGCAACAGATGCCGCTCACAACGCAATCAACAATCGCCTTTTGGTTGATACAAACATTGACGGAGCAAAAAATGTTCTTATCAATATCTGCGGAAACCACGATGTCGGAATCGCCGAATGCAACGAGATTGCCTCGATTATCACAGAAAGGGCGAATCCGGACGCGACCGTTCTTTGGGGACAGGTTCTTGATGAGTCAATGGAAGACAAAATCAGCGTGACTGTGATTGCGACTGGTTTTGACAATGCGGTAAAGGCCGAAGAAGCTTTTTCTCCTGAAATTGAGACTGCAAAAACATCAGACACAATGTCTCTGGAAGATGTTTTTAAGCCGATCGGCGTCTCAAGAAAAACTCCTGCTTTCCCGGAGACTCCCGCACATTCATCATTTCAGGCACAAAAAGTCTCAGAAAAAAACATTTTTGCTGAAAAATCAGGGCTGGCCGGAAAAGCTAGCGGCTCTTTTGAGAATTTCGGATTCGGAACAATTTATGAGGATGACGAAAAATCTCCTTTCGGAAAATCTTCTCCGAATGTTTCAAAGCCGGTTTCTCAGCCGCACAGCCAGGCTTCACGAGCGGCGCAAAACTATCCTAAAATTCAGAAACCTCAGCCGGAAACAGACAATGCGCCTGATTTTTCAGACGATCTTTCAAAACCTGCGTGCTGGCGAAATCTGAACAATCTTTCTTCAAAAATAAGTTTTGGAGATGACTAAAGCAGCTGATGACAATAGAAATTTTGCTTGCAGGATTTTATAGCGACTTGATTTCTGTTGAGCGTCTTTCAGAAAATTCTGCGAAAACTTACAGTGAAAGTGCGGAAATTTTTCTGAAATGGCTTCAAAAGGAGAAGCTGAATCTCGCTGATGTTTCGACTCAGGAGCTTATCTTCTTTTTTACCTGGCGAAAAACAGAAATGAAATGCGACTCTCTTACGGTCGCAAAAGATATTTCCGGCCTGCGTTCTTTTGGCTCGTATCTTGTTCATCAGAATATTTGGAAAGAGAATGTCACCGCACTTTTGGACCGTCCTAAAGCAAGCCGTTCTCTTCCGAAAGTTCTTTCCGTTGAGGAAGTCGACCTGCTTTTGGCCGCGATTGATGTTTCAACTCCGCTTGGAATCCGCGACCGCGCGCTTTTTGAGCTGATTTATTCCTGCGGGCTTAGAATAAGCGAGGCTTGCGGCTTAAAAATGGAAAACGTTCATCTGAATGAGCGTGTTCTTATTGTTCATGGAAAAGGTGACAAGGAAAGAATGGTTCCGTTTGGAATTCCCGCAAAGGAGCGCCTTGAAAAATATCTCTCGGAAGTCAGGCCGTCTCTTGTAAAAGAAAAAGTGGTTCCTGAAGTTTTTCTGAATTATAACGGCGAGCCTTTAAGCCGAAAAGGAATATGGAAGAATTTTCAGAAGCTCGAGGCAAAATCAGGCGTAACTTCAAAAATCCATACGCTCCGTCATTCGTTTGCAACCCATCTTCTTGCCGGCGGAATGGATTTGCGTTCTGTGCAGGAGCTTTTAGGGCACGCCGACCTGGCGACAACGACGATTTACACGCACGTTGAGGATCGCCAAATCAGAGAGGCTCATGAAAAATATTTTCCAGGACACAAAAAAACTGAATAAATGAAAATAAAAAAGAGGAAAAGCTTTTTTTCTTTCAATCTCTTTTTCTTCCAAAACAAGGAGTTACATTATGAACGGAAAAATAAAAATTTTCGCTTATGTTTGCACGCTTTCGCTTGTGCTTTGCGGATGCTCAAAATCAAACAAGACTTTGATTCGTATGCAGCACCTTGAGGAAGGCGTAAAAAATCCGTCAACCGAAGCTGAGCTAAAAGAAGCGATTTCAAAATACCAGCAGCGAGTCACCGACATCC
>CAVDRA010000275.1:0-2164 GCA_963611155.1 bacterium
TTACAGGCCAGCTTTCGCTCGGACAATGCGCTTTTCAGACTGTGGGAGCCTACACTGTGATGATTCTTTCTCAGAATGTCGGGCTTCCTCTTCCTTTGGCGATGGCGATCGGTCCTTTTGTGGCTGCGTTCTTCGGATTTTTGATCGGTTTTCCGACCTTAAAGCTCGAAGGCGACTATCTTGCGATTGTGACTCTTGCTTTCGGCGAGATTATCCGCGTTGTTCTTGTGAATTTCAGGGGAATTACAGGCGGCCCAAACGGAAAGAGCTTTAAATATTCATTTTTGCGCGACAGTCTTGACTGGGGAGCCGCCCTTTCTTATCTCGTGGTTGTCGGCATGCTGGCGGCTGTGATTATTTTCCTGCAGAATTTCTTGCGCTCAAGCTACGGACGCGCGATAAAGGCTGTGCGCGAGGACGAGATTGCGGCGAACTCGAACGGAATCAACGTTTTCAGATACAAGATGATAGGCTTTGTGATTGCGGCTTTTATCGGCGGAATCGGCGGCGCTTTATACGCTCCTTTCCTCGGTTTTATCAAGCCGGAGCTTGCTTCTTTCAACAATTCTATCAATGCGCTTATTTTCGTCGTTCTTGGCGGAATGGGCTCTATTACAGGCTCTGTGATTTCGGCGTTCGTTCTCACTTATCTTCAGGAATTCCTGCGCTTCATGGCGAACTACAGGCTTTTGCTCTATCCTGTCGTCCTGATTCTCGTAATGCTTTTCCGTCCTCAGGGACTTCTTGGAATGAGGGAGCTTTCTTTTGTGGGCTGCTGGGACAAGGTTTTCGGGAAACTTAAGGCAAAAATGAAAAAAAACAAATCGGAGGCTGGCAATGAGTGAAAAACAGCTGGTTCTTCAGGCGACTGACATTTCAATTGTTTTCGGCGGACTTCGCGCTGTGAGCGATTTAAATATGGAAATTTACAGGGGAGAGCTGATCGGTCTTATCGGTCCGAACGGAGCCGGAAAGACAACTTTGTTCAATATGCTTTCGGGAGTCTACACGCCTACAAGCGGCCAGATTGCCTTCTGGGATAAAAACGGCGCAGTGAACGTTGTGAACAAGAAAACTCCGGCCGAGCTTAACAGAATCGGAATCGCGCGCACTTTCCAGAACATCAGGCTTTTCGGAAATCTTTCTGTGGCTGACAACGTTAAGATTGCTATGCACGGGCAGAGAAAGTCTAATCCGTTTAGCGTTTTGTTCAGGACAAAGAAATTTTTGCAGGAGGAATTCAGGGTCGCAAGACAGGTTTCCCATCTTCTAAAGCTTTTCGGCCTTGAAAAAAAAGAGAATGAGCTTGCCTCGAATCTCCCTTACGGCGAGCAGCGCAAGCTTGAAATTTGCCGCGCGCTTGCTTCAAAGCCGACCCTGCTTCTTTTGGACGAGCCTGCGGCCGGAATGAATCCTCAGGAAACTGCCGAGCTTATGGATTTGATTTCGTTCATAAGAAAGGAATTTAATCTTACAATTCTTTTGATTGAGCACGATATGAAGCTTGTAATGGGAATATGCGAGCGTCTTTATGTTCTTAATTACGGAAGAGTTCTTGCGAAAGGAACTCCGGAGGAAATTCAGAAAAATCCTGAAGTCATAAAGGCTTATCTTGGAACCGAGGCGGAGGCTGTAAATGGCTGAAAACGAAAAAATGCTTTCTGTTGAAAATCTGGTTGTGAGCTACGGCGCAATCAAGGCACTGAAAGGAATCAGCTTTGACGTTGTGAAAGGCGAGATTATAAGCCTGATTGGCTCTAACGGAGCCGGAAAAACAACAACTCTTCATTCTGTGTCGAATATCATAAAAAAGGCCGAAGGAAAAGTCTTTTTTAAGGGAGATGATATCACAGCCCTTTCTCCTGACCAGATTGTCCGCCGCGGCTTGATCCAGGTTCCGGAAGGAAGACGTGTTTTTGCGAATCTTACCGTAAAGGATAATCTTGAGATGGGCGCTTACACCAGAAAAGACAAGCAGAATATCAAAAACGATATGGAGCATGTCTATTCGCTTTTTCCCCGCTTAAAAGAGCGTCTGCGGCAGGAGGCCGGAACTTTGTCCGGAGGAGAGCAGCAGATGCTTGCGATGGGCCGCGCTTTGATGTCAAATCCGGAGCTTCTTCTTCTCGACGAGCCTAGCATGGGTCTTGCCCCGATTCTCGTT
>CAVDRA010000276.1:0-2158 GCA_963611155.1 bacterium
AGCATGGCTTCCTCAAAATTCTGTCCGATTGCCATGACTTCGCCGGTGGCTTTCATCTGTGTGCCAAGCTTTCTTGCCGCATAAACGAATTTGTCGAACGGAAATTTCGGCATTTTCACAACAACATAATCCAGAACAGGCTCAAAACACGCGGCAGTCTTTTTTGTCACGGCATTTTCAATCTCGTCAAGATTGTAGCCAATCGCAATCAGGGCTGCGACTTTAGCAATCGGATACCCGGTCGCCTTGGAGGCTAGGGCAGAGGAGCGTGAAACTCTAGGGTTCACTTCGATTACCGCATACTCAAAAGTCTCCGGATTCAAGGCAAACTGGCAGTTGCATCCGCCTTCTATTTCGAGCGCGGAAATTATGTTCAGAGCGGCAGAGCGCAGCATCTGATATTCCTTGTCGGCAAGAGTTACTGTCGGCGCGATTACAATTGAATCTCCTGTATGGACGCCAACTGGATCAAGGTTTTCCATCGAACAGACTGTGATAACATTTCCTGAGTGATCGCGCATCACTTCAAATTCAACTTCCTTCCAGCCTGAAATGCATTTTTCAACCAGAATCTGATGAATAGGCGAGCGGTGAAGACCGTTGTGCGCAATCTCGTCGAATTCTTCCTCATTGTTCGCAATTCCGCCGCCTGTTCCTCCCAAAGTGAACGCAGGACGGATAATCGCAGGAAACCCAATCTTGTTTTTCACAAAATCCAGAGCCGATTCATAATCAGTAACGACTTTTGAAGGAATGCAAGGCTCTCCGATAGATTCCATCGTGTCCTTGAACATCTGCCGGTCCTCAGCCTTGTCAATCGTAAGCGGGCGCGCTCCAAGAAGCTGGACATTATGCTTTTCCAGAAATCCTGATTTTGCAAGCTCCATGCTCAATGTAAGACCTGTCTGTCCGCCCAAAGTGGAAAGAAGCGAGTCCGGCTTTTCCTTCTCGATGATTCTTTTGATAACGTCAACATTCAGCGGCTCAATATAAATTTCATCCGCCATGATATGGTCAGTCATCAAAGTAGCAGGGTTAGAGTTCACGAGGACAACCTCAAGCCCCTGCGCTTTTAAAGCTTTGCAGGCCTGGTTTCCGGCGTAGTCAAATTCCGCCGCCTGTCCAATCACAATCGGGCCAGAGCCGATAATCAAAACTTTGTGTATATCTTTATTCAAAGGCATTTTATTTTCTCCATAAAAACATTTTTCTCTTTTTTCTGGGCGTTCCCTTCAGCTTGCGCGAGCGCTGCGCTTCGGGGCGGGGGTTTCGCGGTTTCATTGTGGCCACAACGCTTCGCGCCGCTACACCCCCTAACGCATCCGCTTTATTTCATCATTCTTATGAATTTGTCAAAAAGAAAATTCGTGTCATGCGGGCCGCCGCATGCTTCAGGATGAAATTGCACGCTGAAAGCAGAAATTCCAGTGTAGTTTATGCCCTCGCAAGTCTTATCGTTCGTATTGATAAAGCTCAGTTTCGCATTTTCCGGAAGACTCTCATTTTCAACCGCATAGCCGTGGTTCTGGCTTGTTATGTAGACGCGTCCAGTCTCCATGTCTTTTACCGGCTGGTTTCCGCCTCTGTGCCCGTATTTTAGCTTTGAAGTTTTCGCTCCGTTCGCAAGGGCGAGCATCTGATGTCCAAGACAAATTCCAAAAATCGGGATTTTCTTGTACTCGCAAAGCTTTTTGATTTCCTCAATCACTCCGACATTCTCAGCAGGATCGCCAGGTCCGTTTGAAAGCATAATTCCGCTTGGCGCCATCGCTATGATTTCTTGCGCAGTTGTGTTATACGGAACAACTTTTACTTCACAGCCTCGGCGCTCAAGTTCGCGCTCAATGTTTGCCTTGGCTCCAAAATCGAAAAGCGCGACAGTTTTTCCTTTCCCGTCTGCAAAATCTTTTGTGTAGTAAAAAGTTTTTGCAGGCTCGACTGTGTTTTTAAGCGGCTCTTCTGTCATTGAATTCTGGACATTTTCTACCGCGTCGACGATTTTGTATGCTCTGATTTTTTCAAGAAGACTGCTTGTGATTTCAGGGCAGGTCTCGTCGCTTGTAATCATTCCGTTCATAACGCCGGCTTCCCGCAGAATTTTTGTAAGGCGTCTGGTATCAATACCTGAAATTCCGACAATGCCCTGATTGTTTAAAAA
>CAVDRA010000277.1:0-2080 GCA_963611155.1 bacterium
GAAACGGCAGCGGCGCGCGCGCAGGCGATTGAAACTGCAAGAATCGCGTTTGCTCCGAGGTTTGACTTGTCTTTTGTGCCGTCAGCTTTCAGCATCGCTTTGTCAACTTCGTATGTGTCAGCGGCGTCAAGTCCTGTGATCGCGCTTGCGATTGCGTTGTTTACGTTGAACACGGCTTTTGAAACGCCTTTTCCGCCGAATTTCGCCTTGTCTCCGTCGCGGAGCTCAAGCGCCTCGAACTCGCCTGTTGAAGCTCCGGAAGGAGCGGCACCAAGAGCTATAGTTCCGTCTTCAAGATGAACTTCCGCTTCTACTGTCGGATTTCCGCGCGAGTCGATAATTTCCCTGCCAATTACTTTTACGATTTTTGTTGATTTCATCGCAGTCTCCTGTTAAACAAATAAGTTGTTAGCTAATGCTAATTTTTTGGGATAATATATTGATTTTTTTTAAGAGAATCAAGAAGAGAAACTTTTGTTTTGTTTGGAAATCCGAAAATGAATGATAAATTGCACACTCATTGACTTTTATTTATATTTTTAAGAAAATTGCAAGAAAAAATGGACTGAAGTGCAAAAAAATGGACAACAAGCTTTTATCTTTACAGCATTTGGAAACGCTTTCGTCGGCGGACTTGATTGCAATTGCAGATGACTATGGAATTGATATTCCGGACAACTTAAACAGACGCTTTATTATCGGCGAGTTGCTTGAAATCGGGGAAGAAATTGCCCAGGAAGGAAAAGACAATTCCGATATGGTTGAAGACGAAAATGGAGAGGCGGTATCCAGCGCGGAGCTTCCTGCCACATTCAACGAGACTGAAATCCAGGTGGTTCTTCGAAATCCTGCATGGGCTTATGTCTACTGGGATATTAGCGCGCAAAAACTGAAAGATCTTGCCTCGTCCGGCAATTTTGAACGTTTTATTCTTAGAGTTTCTTATTTTAATTCTCTGGAAGATCAGAATCCTGTTGATTTTTTTGACATCAAGATTGAAAAAGGGCTCCGTGCCCAATACATTCTTCTTGAGAACGGAAAGAAATTTTTCCGCGTTGACCTTGTGGCGCTTTTTGACGGCGGAAATTCAGACAATCTTGCGGTTTCAAGAAAGGTGAGTCTTCCTGCGGCTCCTGAGATTCTGAAAAAGGCGAAGCCTGGCGTGGATCTTAATCTTCCGCCTCTTTTAAGGCTTTCTGGAATGGAAAAGCTGCTTGAGCAAAGCTACGAGAAATACAGAGAGTCTTTTACGGATTAGGGGAAAATTATGGCTAGGAATCTTTCGCTTGTTATTGTCGGACATCAGGGATATATAAGGCATGTTGCAGATGAAAAAGACTATGCTTTGCAGAACGATATTCTGTTCAGCTCTATTTCCGCTACTTATCTTCCTTTGATAAATCTTTTTCACAGGCTTGAAAGCGAGAATGTGAAATTCAGGCTTGGAATGGTTTTTTCTCCGTCTCTTTGCTCGCTTCTTTCAGATCCTGTTGTTCAGGAACAGTATATTGAATGGCTTGAAAGAAAAATCGTGCTCGGAGAAAGCGAGATTGAAAGATGCAAGGCTGAGCCGGCTCTTTTGAAAAACGCTTTGTTGTGCCTTGAGAAGGCGAAAAAAGACAAGAGCGACTTTTGCGATGTCTACAGACAAAACCTTATCGGCGAATTCAAAAATTTTGCTGACAAGGGCTATCTTGAGTTGCTTTCGACTTCAGGAACTTACGCTTTTTTGCCGCATTACGGCGACATGACCGAGATTTTGAATGCCCAGGTTGAAGTCGGGCTTTATTCTCACCGTTCTTTTTTTGGCGCTAAGCCTGCAGGATTTTATCTCCCGTTTCTGGGATATACGAGCGGAATTGAGAATGTTCTGAAATCTTACGGATTTAGATACACGATTGTCGACAACCGCTCGATATTGTTCAGTGATAATCTTCCTGAAAAGGGAATCTTCTCGCCTGTAAGGTGCCCGGTGAGCGGAAAGGACGGAAGCTCTGCGGGATCGTTTGTCTTGTTTGCCCAGGACGGCGATACACCGGATGATATTTGCGCTTTTGCTTCAAATCCTGTTTATAAAAAC
>CAVDRA010000278.1:0-2037 GCA_963611155.1 bacterium
CGATACTGCTGAAAGCCGGATTTCTGTTCCTTCATTTTCCACTGTCCATATGCCGCACACAGAGCTGGGCTATGCGGCATACGACATGATTAATGATATTCTTGACGGAAAAAACGGTGTTGACGATAAAATTCTTCCGACTTACGCTGTTATCAGGGAAAGCTGTGGCTGCGGAACATTGAAATCCTTTGTTTCGGGCGACGGAAGAATCAAGATAAAGAGCCGTGAGCAGCTTTTCAGCGAGACATGTAAAATTTTCCATTTCAGCGAGGAAAAAGGCCACAAGAAGATTGATGCTGCAATGAATGCGCTTTTTGAAAATGACAGAAGCAAATTTCTTGACTTGGTTGGAGATGGAATTGAACACTATTTTGAAAATAGCGGTGAGATTGCCAATTTGATCAGCGCCATAAATCTTCTTGGAAATGCTGCTTGTTTCGCATCTGAGTATATAGGAAAACTTGTCCGCTATCTGATGATTATGGTTCCAAGGATTCAGGAGCGGGTTTCGATTTCGCATAAATTCAATTCCGATAAAATTGCGAACGTGGTTGGAAATCTTCAGAATAACCTGTTCGCGGTTCATTCTCGTTCAGGGCTTATTTCGGTTTTAAAGGAAAATCTTTCTGCAATCGGAGTGAAAAGTTGTTCTGTTGTCTTGAAAGAAAATGGAGAGTTTTCCCGCTATATCGGCGGATTCAACAGCGCGGACGAGATTCACACAGATGAAATTCGTTTTCCTTCAAATCTGCTTGTTCCTGAAAAATACAACAGCGAATACGATTACGGAGTTTATGTTGTTCAGCCTCTTTTTGTTGACGGGATTGAATATGGGCATATAATAACGAATTACATAGAATGCGCAGGCGCTGTCTATGAGGAGCTTAGGACTGCTGTGAGCAGCGCTCTTCAAAGCATTCTCCTTTTTGAAGAGACTAATATTGCGAAGCAGGCTGCTGAAAAGGCAGAATTCGAGAAGACCGAGTTTTTTGCAAATGTTGGAAGCGACTTGGTTGATCCGCTGAGAGAACTTTCTGCAAAAGTAAGCCAGATGGAGTCAAATGTTGCAAAAGGCGTTCTTGATCAGGATATTTTAGGCGAGCAACTTTTGTTCCTCCGCTCTCAGATTGACTCCCAGCTTGAGAAAACAGAGACGCTCGTGGATTTGACCCGATCTCAGGTTGATGATTTGCCGATGGACAAAAAACTTTTTGATGTCAGGCAAATTCTTCCTGGCAGGGCGGCCGCCGGGCTTGAGCGCGATATACCGCTTCTTTACGGTGATTCCGAGCGCTTAAAAAAAGCTCTTCAGACGATTTTTGATTATTCTGAGAAAACTCCTTATATTGCCGAAAAGGAAGATGGGCTTCATATTGAATTCTATGCGCTAAAATTTGACTGGCAAAAGCCTGAGCTTCTTCTTGCGGAGAAAATTCTTCTTCTTCAGTATGCCTATGTTGAAAAGTCAGACAATTTTTCCGAGGTTGTGATTCCGTGGCCTACCCTTTCAGGGCTTCCTCCTGAAGCTAGCTCTTACGAGAACATACATATTTTTTCTCTTTCTGGGAATACGAAAAAATCGGAAATCTTTAATGTGAAGATTCAGAACAGAAATGATGAAAAATCAGATGATTCTGTTTCAGACGCGCTTTTTTATTGGGAGCCGGACGACGCTCCTATTGACGAGTGGATAAAAGTTTACGGAATGAGAAAAGATGAAAAACTTTTCCGCTTGCCTATTTTGTGCTACAGCAGAAATCTTATCGGGCATAACTTTGTGGAGATGCTTGAGCAGAAGATTAAGACTCAGCGTGTTGCGCCGGTTCTCTTTGTCGGTTGCCGGCATACAAAATATGGAACGTGGGCTACCGAGGCTAACACGGTCAGTATCGCGTCAATGTCGGAATTTGACAAAATTCTTGATGAAATAACACCGTCTCTTATTGCGTTTGAAAGTGTTGATGAGGTGACAATAAAGAAAATCAGGCAGAATCCGAAAACTGTGCTTGTTCCGATTCTTGTTCTGCCTGATACAAT
>CAVDRA010000279.1:0-2037 GCA_963611155.1 bacterium
TGGGTAAAGGAATACGGCGTTCTAAACGGGACTGCTCTGACCGACACAATCACGACAGACTGCTTCCTGCGCGACTTTCAGCTCACTTATGCGACTTTGTATTCTGGAGTCCGCCACGACTCAGGAGATCCTTTTGTTTGGGGCGACAAGATGATAAATCATTACAAATCGCTCGGAATCGATCCTCACATGAAAACTTTGCTTTTCAGCGATTCGCTTGACTTTGAGCGGGCTACAAAAATTTACAGGTATTTTAAAGATAGGGCTCATGTCGCATTCGGAATCGGAACCTTTATTGCAAACGACACGGACGATGAGCCTCTTAACATCGTCATGAAAGTAACGAAATGCAACGGCCAGGATGTCGCGAAAATTTCCGACATATCAGGAAAAGGAATGTGCAAGAATGCCGACTATGTGGACTATCTTAACCGCTGTATAAAATGGCGTCTTGAGCATGAGAACGAGATTCTGCGTTAAAAAAAACGAAAGCGCCAACGAAAATGAAAAAGCCTGCTGAAATTCAATTAAAGCAGGCCGTTTTCTAAAATTCTGTCCTGCGATTTTTCTAGTTTTTCTTGTACGGCCGCTTGTTGAAAAGGTAAGTGGCTCTTGCGCAGGCGTATCTTCCGAAAAATCTGCTGAAAAACGCAGTGAAACGCCATTTAAAAGACCAGAGCGCCAGCTGCTTTCCTTTTTCATAGCGTTTTAGGCAGTGACTGACTACTTTGGCCGGGCTTTTTCCATGCAGAACTTCTTTTCGCGCCCCGTTCGATGCCACATTCGCAAAATCCGTGCTTACCGAGCCAGGGCAAAGAGCTGTGACTCTGATTCCTTTTTCTTTTAATTCCGCCGCAAGCGCGATGCTGAAGCTTAGAACATAGGCTTTTGTCGCCGCATAAACCGCAAAATTTCCGAGCGGCATAAAAGCTGCAAGCGATGCCACGTTTATGATTCCGCTTCCTCTTTTCATGAAAGGAATCGCTTTTCCGCAAATTCCTGTAAGAGCTGTGCAGTTAAGCTCAACCATTTCCATTTCGCGCTCTGCCGGAGTCTCGCAAAACGGCCCGTAAGTTCCGAACCCTGCATTGTTCAAAAGATTTTCAATAACAAAATCTTCGGATGATTTTTCTTTTTCGAGAAAAAGCTCAAACGAAAGCGCTCCTGTTTTTCCAGAAATATCCATCGGAATTGTTTTTACTTCAAGATTTCCGGTGTTTTTGCCGGCTTCATCATTTTCTGAATTTTCTTTTTCCGTTCCTGAAATTTCATTTTTTACGCTTTCCAGCTTTTCTGAATTTCTTGCAATCAGCCAAATCTCGCGTTTTTCTTTATCTTTTTTGATTTTTTGTGAAATCTGCCTTGCAAATTCCGCGCCTAATCCTGAGCTTGCGCCGGTAATAATCGTAATTTTTCTCATGGTTTGATTCTATCATATTCATGGCGTTGAGCAATATTTTGCGTTTTAGCTTTTTTTGTTTTGGGAGCGAAAACTCTTTTCTTATTCCTAAAGCCGCAGAATTTCATTACAATTTTTTTTTCGATTTATGAAAAATATAAAAAAATCTCTAGAAAAAATTCCTGAAAAATTCTTTGGACCATCAAATTTTTTATCAAAAAGACAGAAAAAATTGCCTGAAAAAAAGCTTAGACGCGTTTTTTTTCTTGTTTTTTTGCCGATGATTTTTGTTTCCTGCTCAAAAAAACTTTCTGATGACGAAAAGCTCGCGCTGAAAAATCAGAAAATCGAGGAGGCAAAATCTATTGCGATTTATGATTTTGTTGCTTCGCTTCCGGCCGAAGAAAAATTTTCCGAGCTTTTTTTTGTGAATATCGAGGGGAAAAATTCATTTCACAGCGTTGAAAATGTTCCGGCTGAGTTTGCCCTGGAGCAAAAAAAGCCTCTTGTTCCGGGAGGAATTCTGCTTTTTTCGTATAATATTTCAAAAGATCCTCTCGAAACTTATGATTTTATAAAATCAATCCGCGATTTCTACATTCAAAACAATTTTATTCCGCCGTACATTGCGGTTGATC
>CAVDRA010000280.1:0-2020 GCA_963611155.1 bacterium
GGACCGCTTTTTTGTTCTTGGCCGAACCGGATTCTGTGTCGTTTGTGACAAGATAGCTCAAGTCTTTTGTTACTGACGACTTAAAGCTTCCGCCGTTCTGCTTCACAAGATTTTCAGCATCTGAGCGTTTCAGTTTTTTCAGCTCTCCTGTAAAGCAAAAAGACTTGCCTGAAAGAAGCCCTTCCGATGAATTTTCAAGGATTATTGTTCCGCTTTGAGTCAGCGAAAGCATCTCATTTTTATTTTCTTCAAGTCCCTGAACTAAATCCCGCGCAGTAATTTCAGCAAAACCGTAAACATTTGCAATATCCTTCTCTGTAGCAGATAGAATTTTTTCAAGAGTGTTGAATCCCGCATCGGTTATTTTCTGAATCATTGTTTCACCGAGCCCTTCGATGTCAAATCCGGCGACAAAAACAGGCAGGCTTATTTTTCTATGTTTTTGTATGCTCTCGTAGACTTTTTTTGCTCCAAGAGAATTTTTGCGGCTTTCAAGCGATTCCTCGTTCAAAAAATACGGAGAAAGTTTTTCAACTGTCAAAGCGTATATGTCTGAAACCGAGGCGACTTCCCCGCTTTCAAAAAGCGAGCGGATTAAAGCGTCTCCAAAATCGCGTATGTCAACAACTGAAATCCATTTTTGAATCTGATGAAGAACGCGTTTTCTGCATTTTTTGTTCGGACAATAAAGCCTCGCTCCGTCATCCACAAGCTTTGAACCGCAGACTGAGCAAACAGAGGGATAAGCGACAGGATATGTATTCTGACTGTTTTCATCTGGAACGACTGACTCAACTTTAGGAATAATCTCGCCTCGCTTTACAACAACAATTCTCGATCCGATTTTTACATTGAGCTTACGCATTGTGTCAGGATTCGCAAGGCTTGCGCGCTGGACTGTCGTTCCATTAAGCTGCACAGCATCAAAAAGCGCAATCGGCGTGTAAGTCGCTCCGGTCTCGCTCCATTCAATGCCGCGCAAAGTGGTCACAGCTTCCTCCAGGCTGAATTTGAATGCTATCTGGCGGTCTGGACGGGCACGCCAGGCATCAGCCATATTTATTTTCCGTTCTTTTACAACAAGTCCGTCAATGTCATAGTCAAGATTTTTTCTGATTTCCATCACTTCCGCGCGATACGAAATCACTTCCTCCGGACTTCTGCAGATTTTCAGAGGAGTCGTGTTAAAACCTAGAGACGAAAGCCAGCCGACTTTTTCTATCTCGTCCGTAAAAGGATTTTCTCCATCAGTTGAAAGCGCATCGTAGCAAATCAGAGTCAGATTTTCGCTTCCGCTTCCATCTTTCCGCTTCATAAGACCGTTTGCGGCATTGCGGCAGTTAGCCTTGTCAGAATAATATTTCTCATGAATCTTGTGCGTCATTACGACTTCGCCGCGGACAGCTCCTGTAAAGCCGGATTTTTTCAAGTTTCTGTCATAAAGAGCAGTCTTTACGCCCTGCATTTTCCGCACATTGCCTGTGATTTCGTCGCCTATAGTTCCGTCTCCGCGCGTTACAGCACGCACAAGCTCGCCCTTGTTATACTGAAGCTCAAGTGAAGCTCCGTCGAGCTTGTATTCAACGAGATACTCATCATATATATGATTTTGAGTCCACTCCAAAAACTGCTCAGGATTCGCTGCTTTCTCCTGGCTTCCCATTGGCATTATATGCCTGGCCTTTGAAAAATTTCCGCTGTCCGCCCCTACTTTCTGCAAAACCGGATTTGACGGATCAAGCGCTTTTAGCTCGTCCCAGAGCTTATCAAAATCCGCATCGGAAATTTCAGACTCTCCGTTATAGTAGGAATCCTGATATTTTTTTATGAGCTTTGAAAGCTCATAAATGCGGTTTTCCTTGTCAAAATCGAAAAGTTCCATTTTAGTTTTCTTCCTGGTAAAATTTTCAGAAAATTTGTTTTTAATTAAGGGAGTCTCTAAAAATTGCAATTTTTAGAGGCAATGAAAGAAAATGCGATGTTTTAATTCGTGTTATATCAACGAATTAAAACTCGCATA
>CAVDRA010000281.1:0-2014 GCA_963611155.1 bacterium
GTTGAAAGCGCGGATTTTAAATCTTCGTAGTAGCCATGAATCTGAAAAGTGAGGGCTGTGAAGATTTTTCTTGTTTCCTGCTGAAGATGGAATTCCTCTTGGATAAGCTCGTTGTTTTTTCTTACGATTTCATCAGGCTCAATGTAAAGAGTCTGCCCGGAACCGGAAACTTCATGCACAATTCCTGAAATTCTGTTTTTCATTCCAGCTTTTACCGCAAGAACTTGCCTGTCTGCACGGAATGCTGGAACATTGCTTTCAAGGACATTTGAAAGAGATGAGTCCGATGTGAATTTTTTCAGGGCAGAATTGATTCCTGCTTTTATCGAGGAGATTTTTGACTTTATCTCGGTTATTTCCGGCAAGTCCCTAATGTTTCCGTCCTTGTCGATTACCCGCGAGATTGTGTTCTGAACTGAAACGAGCGAGCTGTACGGGAGTTTTTCGCTCAAATCCAAAAGCGATTTTAAAGAGACTTCTTTTGATGCGGTTTTTAGCGAGGCGTGAAGATTTAGCGCGCTTTCACAGAATCCTGACAGCGCATAATGTTGCTCCTGCTCGAGAGTTGTCCCTTCCGCCTTTAAAAGCTTTAAAAATGGTTTTATTTCAGCCCAGCTTTTCAGGCGGACAGGATTTTTTGACGACAGGGCTTTTTGCCACTGAAAGCTCAATGTCTTGAATTTCGAGATTTCCGATTTTTTTTCTGATGTGAACGGCTCGCGTTTTAAAAGCTCGTTTTTGCCTTCCTCTGAAACGCAAAAGCCTGCGATTTTGTCCCTTATTCTATAATAGTCGAGTTCTTCGAGAGTTTTTTTGTGCATAATTCTAACTTCGTTTTTTAGTCTGCCCAGCTTCCTGTTTCAATTTCGTTTCTGATTGTCTGATAGCTTGCGAAACGCTCCTCGCTTATTGCTCCTGAATAAACCGCTTCAAGAATTTTGCAGCCAGGCTCGGTCTCGTGCCGGCAGCTTGCGCCGAATTTGCATTTTCCGACAAGCGGGCTGATTTCCTTGAAGTAAAGCGCGAGCTCATCTGCTGGAATAGCGTTCAAGACAAATCTCCGGACTCCTGGAGTGTCGATTATTGAAGCATATGCATTCTGAATTCCATTTACGAGAGATTCATTTAAGTGAATGTGCATGAGCGTGCCCTTCGTGGTTGTGTGGCAGCCTTTGCCGTATTTTTTGCTTAGAGAGCCAGTTTTTAAGACGACAGTGCTGTCTAAAACATTTATCAGCGAGGATTTTCCTATTCCTGACTGACCGACAAATGCGCTCAATTTTCCTGCGAGAAGCTCAGCAAGTTCTGGAAGTCCTTCTCCGGATTTTGCTGAAACACGCAGAAGTTTGTATCCAAGCTCTTCCCAAATTGAAAGCCGGTTTTGAAAATCCGGATCCTGAGCTTCTGGCAAGTCATATTTGTTTACAAGAATGACAGGAGTCAAATTTTCAAATTCAGCTTGTGCGAGTTCCCTGTCGATGAATCTCGGGCGAAATTCTGGCTCGCCTGGCGTTGTCACAAGAATTATGTAGTCAAGATTTGCCGCAAGAAGCTGTGGCGCGCGGCCTTTCACGTTCCACCGCACAAAAGAATTTTTCCGCGGGTGTAGCGAAGTTATAAGGCCTTTTTCATTGTCGCCATCTTCAAATTCGATTTCAACTTTGTCGCCTGGCGCAATCGGATTGTAATATTTTGTATCGACTTTTAGACGCTTGCTTTTAAAAGCGCAGGAACGAACTTTCTTAAAACTGTTGCCGTCTGAATCTTTTTCCTCGCATTCAATATCAAAAACATTATTGCTCCCGCTTAAAACGGTGCCTGTAATCGTTGCCATAATTCGGGTATTTTAAATGAGAGACGGCGGTTTTTCAAGTACGGTGTCAATTTTGAAAAAAAATTAAAAAAAAATGCAAAAATTTTATTTTGAGCTGTTGACACTTTTTTGCGGTTAATATATAGTATTAAACATCAACACGACGTTATTCCCCGATTGTGTAATGGTAGCACTTCAGAT
>CAVDRA010000282.1:0-2009 GCA_963611155.1 bacterium
TAACAATTTTTACTGCAGCCTGCTGAATTTACAGAAACAAGTTCACACTCTCAAGATTTTCGATGTAGCCGGGCTTTTCCATTCCTCTGCGGTCTAAAACCGAAAAGCCTGTGTTAGCATATTCTTCAATGGCGGCTTTTATTTTTCGTCCTAAATTTTCTCCGTTTTCTACGGCGGCTTCAAAATCTTTTTTTAAGTCATCTGGATTGTTTTTATAAAGCTCCTGCAAAATCAAAGCAATCATTGTTTTTAAGATTTTTGGTTTTCCATTAAAAACTTCCCTTCCAAACGGAGGATTTTTTGTTTTTTCAGTGAGAGGCGTTCTTTTTTCGACAGAAATGCCTAAAATAAAAGCCCATAAAAATCTTTCCCAGTCAAAAACAAAAACAGAGCGGGAATTTTTTAAAGTTTCTTCCTTTTCGTGTTTATTGCAGAATTTTTTATACCATTCATCCTGAATATTAAATTTTGAAGTTCCAACATCAATAATTTCTTCCATAAATAAAAGCTCCTATAAAAAACACAGCATTAGTGCTATGCAGAAAATCTATCCTTTAATTCTTTTTACGACTGTATACTGCTCGCCAATTTTATCAGCATCGGACAAAGTCAATTCGTAAGCGATTTCAATAGCATTAGAATCGCTTATGAATTTTCTGATTTCATCGTCTGCCTTGTTCTTTGTTGAAACATCGTCTTTTATAATTATGACCGACTGTTCAAAAGCAGTTACCATTGTTTTTATCGTAGAGATTTTGTTGTCGCCGCCCAAGTCAGAAACAGGCGCATCTGTTATAAATGGATATTGAATTCCAAACTGTTCCTGAACAACAGTCAAAATGCCTGCGATAACGGCAAGCTGAATTGAAATTATGTTTCCCTGGTTTATGTTGAGAATTCTAATTCCGTTTTCATCAACTGTGTAAATTTCAGAAGTATCCAAATCAATTTTTATGTCGCCGACAATCGCCGCGTTTTCATCTGTCATTTCCTTGTAGTAGGCATTAGCTTTTTGTTCTACCTGCTCATAGGCAGTTTTATTTGCGACTTCAAAAAGTTTTTTCATGACCTCGCTCAATTTAGATGAATACTTTAATTTGATTTTGTCTTCGTCTTCAATTTCATCATCTTCAATAACAAGAGATTCAAGCTCTTTTTTAAATTTGAAAATATCGTTTTCAATGGCGCGGATTGAGCCTTCCGCCCTGTGCAAATCAATTTCCGCAGTTTTTACAAACTGGCTGTAGCGTGCAACATTCTTTTTTACGCTTTCAATTTGGGCAAGTTTTTCAGCAGAAGTTTTTTCATCAAGATTTATCTGAGAAAGCATTTGCGTCAAATTTTCTTCGTCTTTTATAAGATTTTGACGTTTAATATCATTGTTGCGTTTTCGCTCAAGAAGCGATTTTAAGTTGTCGGGAACTTTTTTTATAAAGTCGCTCATATCGCCAACGGTATAATTTAGCTCGCGAAGATAATTTCCAAGTTTATCGGTGTCCCCTTTTGAAAGCCGGTTTTCAGCAAATTTTCTGCCTTCTGTTCCCTGGGATAAGTCTGAATTGCAAATTGTGCATCGGCAGCAGTCAAGAGCTTTTCGAATTTCAAACTGGGGAATGCTTGGAGGAACTTCACCTTTTTTTTCAAGCGAAGAATAAAAATTCTTAAAGGAATTCAGTTTTTCACGGATTTTATAAAATGCTGAATCCACAGCAATTGAAGATTTTTCTTTGTCTATCTGGTCGATTTCTGCGGCCGACTCTCAAACGTTGTTCAGGCTGTAAAAATTTCCCATGCATTAGGAACCGTAGAATTTTTACTTACAGGCCGCGATGAGAAATTCCGTGCAGACAACACAGAGACAGTCAGCCTGCTTGAAAAAGCAATTGAAAATCTAAGATAAGACGAAAAAACATTTTCCCAGCATTGACACATAATTTTTTTTAAGCTGAAGTTTCTTTCATCCGCTCGGAGGGTGATTCGTTCAAGAAGAAACGACAGCCGGGCCGGAT
>CAVDRA010000283.1:0-2009 GCA_963611155.1 bacterium
CCTTCTGCCGATTACATCTCCGCCAGGCGGCGGCATTATCGCTTTTCCTGTGCGCGCGATAAGCGGGCCTGCAAAAAGAATTGAGGCGCGTATTTTTTTGCTCAGCTCTGCTGGAATGTCAGACCGGTTTACATTTGCTGTGCAGATTTTCCATGCGTGAAGTCCGATTCTTTCAACTGAAGCTCCAAGCGACTGCAAAATCAGAAGCATGACGTTTGTGTCTTCTATGCTTGGAATATTTCTTAAAATAACAGGCTCTTCTGTTAAAAGACAGGCCGCGATGCAAGGCAAAGCCGCATTTTTGTTTCCGCTCGCGGCGATTGTTCCGCGGATTGGAATTCCGCCTTCAATTCTGTATTTATGCATCAGTGTTCTCCGAAGTCAAATTTATCAGAATCTCAACGACTTTGCACATCTGGTTCAGCGAGCACCATTCATTTCTTGAATGGTAATTGTGTCCGCCTGTGAAAATATTCGGAGTTGGAATGCCCATCTCTGTGAGCCTTGAGCCGTCAGTACCTCCGCGTATCGGAACCATAACCGGCTCAACACCTGCCTTTTTGTACGCCTTTACAAGATTCTCGACAACCTCAGGAGTTTTGTCCAGGCCGTCTTTCATATTCAGATATTGCTGGGTGTGTGTTGTCTTGACTTTTCCGCCGAAGCTTGCCGCCACAGCATTCGCAATCTGGTCAACTAGGGATTTTTTCTCCTCTATTCCGTCTTTCGTAAAATCGCGCAGAATCAGTGAAACTTTCGCGTTTTCGATGGAGCCTTCAATCGTCATAGGAGCGATGAATCCCTCATAGCCGCCGGTGGTTTCAGGAGCCATCTGGCGCGGAAGAGCCGCCGCAAAAGACGACGCCATAGAAACCGCGTTCACGAGTTTTCCGCGCGCTGAGCCGGTATGTGTTGAAACCCCGGTGAATTCAATAACCGAACCGAATGCGTTAAAACATTCTGTCTCAAGCTCGCCGATATGGCCTCCGTCAACGGTGTAGGCGTATTTTGACTTTAAGAGATTCAAAGGAACGTTGTCCATTCCGTGGCCGGTTTCCTCATCCGGAGAAAAAATCACTTCAATAGCCTGGTGCTCAATTTCCTTATGATTCTTGAAATATTCCAAGGCTGACATAATCGCCGTGACTCCAGCTTTGTCATCCGCGCCGAGCAATGTTTTTCCGTCAGTGCGGATTATTGTCTCGCGTTTTTTTCCTGCCAGAGCCAAAAATTCATCATTTTCAGGATTCAATGAAGAATCGCATTCCAGATCGATTTTTCTGCCGTCGTAGCCGTATTCGACAATCGCATTCACATTTTCGCCCGAAACTTCCTCTACTGTGTCCATATGGGCAAGCAGACAAAGCGGAGCTTTTTCCGCCATTTTCAAAGTCGGCTTCAAAAATCCGTAGACGTAGCAATGTTCTGTGATTTGGACATTTTCAAGACCAAGGTCCTCAAGCTGAGTTTTTAGAAGATTCGCCAAATCAAACTGGCGCTGTGTTGAAGGCTGAATTCCTTTGTCGGCATTTTCACTGTCCGATGTGGTCCAGATTCTTACGTATGACAAAAAACGGCTTAGAACGCCGTCGGCTTCTTTTTCTGATAAAAATGACATACCGCTATTTTAAGATAAAACCGCGGTTTAGAGAATAGAAAAAGCGTTTTGAAAAATAAGGCAATTTTTGTAAAAAAAAAGATTCTCTCTGGTTTGAAAAAAAATGCGGCGGTTCTTTTGCCTGAAGAAAATCTCCGTCAGCTCGTGAACCGCCGCAAATGCTTATTCAAGATAATTTTTATTTTTTAGCTTCTTTTAGAACGTTAATGACTTCTTCCGGTGTTTTTGCATCGAGAAGCTTGTCCTTGATTTCCGCATGCATAAGAGCGCCTGAGAAAGCCGCCATTACGCGCATCAAAGGAGACGCATCAGCGTCAGGAGAAACAATCATCACGAAAATTTTTGACGGCTGTCCATCCTGCGAGTTAAAATCAACTCCGCCTTTCTTGAT
>CAVDRA010000284.1:0-2003 GCA_963611155.1 bacterium
GGCCAGAATTGTACGGCCGGAAGATTATGATGATTTTGATTTTCTTGTGATTATGGACGGCGAAAACGAGCGTCATTTAAAGCGGATTGTCGGAAGCGATTCAAAAGGAAAAATCAAATATCTGATGTCGTTTGCCGGGAAAAAACGCGATGTGGCAGATCCTTGGTATACAGGAAATTTTGACGAGACTTGGCGCGATATAAGCGAGGGCTGCGCCGCTCTTCTAGAAAAAATAAATCAGAAATAGCGTATGCATTGCAGATTTTTATGACAGAAAAAAATAAAAAAAATGCGAATTTTTACGATTTTTTTTTATTTTTAGGCTTTTTCCTGTTGACATGTTTTGCAGAGATGTGTAGTATATTTATCACATTCAGCAATGAACAAAACGGGCCACTAGCTCAGGTGGTAGAGCACCGCCCTTTTAAGGCGGCTGTCGATGGTTCGAGTCCATCGTGGCTCACGTAAATCGGGGAACATCGTTAGATGTTCCTTTTTTTTTGCTTAAAACAAAACGGAGCGTTAGCGCTGGTAGCCCCGAAGTTGTTTTGCGCAGGCGAAGCTTGCAAGCCAAGCGAAACAATGAGCGATAGCGAAGGGCGAACATAGCGACCCGGCATCTTTAAAAAGCTGTTTTTGCTTTTTTTTGTTGAGCGCTTTTCCGCTGCGGCGGAAAGGCGGCAATATTGCAGGAAGAGGATTCTTGTTCGGCTGGCTGCCGGGGAACGCCCAAAATATAAGGAAAAAGATATGTCTATTGACTTGAAGAAACTTCGCAACATTGGAATCATGGCGCATATTGACGCCGGAAAAACAACAACAACTGAAAGAATTCTTTATTACACCGGAAAAATTCATAAAATCGGCGAGATTGACGATGGAGCCGCGACAATGGACTTTATGAAGCAGGAGCAGGAAAGGGGAATCACAATCGCTTCTGCCGCAATCACCACAAAATGGAAAGACTGCACAATCAATATTATCGACACTCCTGGCCACGTTGATTTTACTGCGGAAGTTGAGCGTTCCTTGCGTGTTTTGGATGGGGCTGTGGCTGTGCTGTGCGCTGTTGACGGTGTTCAGCCGCAGACGGAGACGGTCTGGAAGCAGGCGGACGAATTTAATGTTCCGAGAATTGTTTTTGTGAATAAAATGGACAGAATCGGCGCGGATTTTTTCTATTCGATAAATGATGTGAGGGAAAAATTCGGCGCTAATACGGTGGCGCTGCAGATTCCGATGGGGCAGGGCGAAGATTTTGAAGGCCTTATCGACTTGATGACGATGAAGGAAATGCGGTGGAACGAGGATGACGAGGGCGAAACTTGGACGGAAAGCGAAATTTCTGAGCAATACAAGGATTTGGCTAATGAATGGCGCGAAAAAATGATTGATGCGGTTGCTTCCGCTGACGACGACCTGGGAATGATTTATCTTGAGGGCGGAGAGATCACAAACGCTCAGCTGAAAGACGCAATCAGAAAATGCACTATAAACCGCACTCTTGTTCCGTGCCTTTTGGGAACTGCCAGACGCAACAAGGGAATTCAGCCTTTGATTGACGCTGTTATCGATTATCTTCCGTGTCCGGAAGACGTTCCTCCAGCAAAAGGAATTCATCACAAAAAAGACAAGGAAGAGACTGTGGAGCTTCCATGCGACGAGAAAAAAATGCCGGTCGGCCTTGTGTTCAAGATTCAGCAGGACCGCGAGATGGGCGCCCTCTGTTTTGTCAGAATTTATTCAGGAAAATTTGTGGCGGGAACTCAGTATCTTAATGTCGGAAAGAAAAAGCGCGAGCGTGTGAACAGAATTTTGCGCGTGAACGCGAACCATATGGAGCAGATGGACTCTGTTAGCGCAGGCGACATCGCAGTTTTTGTCGGGCTTAAGCTTGCCCAGACGGGCGACACTCTTGCAAGCGAGGGGCTTCCTGTTCTTCTTGAAAGCCTGAAATTTCCTGAGCCTGTAATTTCTGTAGCGATTGAGCCGGAGACTCTTTC
>CAVDRA010000285.1:0-3967 GCA_963611155.1 bacterium
TTTTTCCACAAAAGTACAGGATTATAAAAAAAATCACTTTATTTCACGAACCTTTTTATAGAATGTTGAAAGCGGCATTTTACACAGTTTTGCCCCTTCCTTAAGCGTAATCTTTTTGTTTTTCCATGCTTTTGCGACGGCTTTAAAGTTTTTTGGCAACAAAACATTTGGGCGACCGAATTTTACTCCGCGTTTTTTTGCTGCGTTTATTCCTTCTCTCTGGCGGGTTTTTATAAAGTTGCGTTCTGTTTCGGCAACATAACTTAAAAGGGAAAGCACAAGGTCACTGATTAAAGTTCCTAAAAGATCTTTTGAACGTCTGGTATCTAAAAGTGGCATATCCAGCACAACGATGTCAGCCTTTTTTATCTGTGTGATTATCTTCCATTGCTCGATTATTTCTTTGTAGTTGCGTCCAAGCCGGTCGATTGAAGTAACAAAAAGAACAGACTTTTCGTCTAGCAAACTAAGCATTTTTTTGTAATAAAAACGCTCAAAATCCTTGCCTGATTTTTTATCAAGAAAAAGAAAAGAATCTTTCACGCCGGCCTTTTTCAGCGAAATTCTCTGGCGTTCCTCGTTCTGCTCCCTTGTGGAAACCCTCATATAGCCAAAATATTTGTTTTTCATTTTTATAATATGGGTAAAATCCGGCAAAAAATAATGTGGGGTTTTCCAGCTTTCTTTAGACTTAAGGATTTTGGCAATTAAAAAAATCCCCGGAACAGCGGCGCTTTAAGGCTTGTCGGGGATTTTTGCTCTTGTTCGGTTAAGCACATTTTCAAAACAGAGTGCAACCGCAAATTAAGTTGATTAATTTTTATTTATGTATAGAACTTTTTAGCAGTTCCTCGCATGATATTTAAATGCTATGTAATTAACCTGCTCAAGCAGAAGCATTTTTTCTTTTTGTGTAGGTCACATCAGAAAGCTGTTCCCTAAGCTTTTTGCAGGGCTGAAAAAGTACCCGGACATCGGTTATATCATTCGATGTGACGCTCTTTTCATCCTCTTGTCCTTTCGCGCTGAACGAAAGTTTCAGAATAGCAAAATCATCAAGTCTGATGCGGTTGGAATTCTTCAGATATTCCGGAATTTTATCCAGAAAGCTTTCAATTACTGCCACAATATCTGCCGTGTGCAACGAGCAGCTCTTTGAAATTTCAGCAGCCAGTTTACGGATGTTGATTTCATCAGAATATTCCGCTGTCGCATAAAATTTGGCCTCGTCCCGGTTCAAGGGATTCGCCCTTTTCTTTACAGAATACATCATAGTCGTATTACCTCATTAATAATTTTGAAGCACCTTCTATAAAAGCACCTCCGCTAGCTATAATTTTTTTGAGGCCCAAACTGAAGCCCCATACTTCCGGCCGGAAAGTACAATTCTAAGATACTAAGAAAATTCTAAATCGGCAAATATTTTTGTAAAAAATTAAAAAAAAGAATCCGGTCAAAAGTCAGTGAGTCTTCACTAAAAAGTTACTGACTTTTCACTAAAAAGTCTTAGACTTTTTACCCAAAAGTTACTGAGTTTTGAGCAAAAGGTTACTGACTTTTAGGCAGGGGAAAGAGGTGTAAAACAAAAAACTATTCAAAAACAAAAAACTATGGTATGATTAGCAAGATTTTATAATCCTGTACTTTTGTGGAATTTTATGAATCCTTTAAATATTGTCTTTTGTGCTGATGATAACTTTGTTGTTCCTACATTAGTTTCTGCTGAATCCATATTAGAAACAAACGAAAACTGTTTTTTTAATATTTTCATAGTTACAACAGGCATTTCTAAAAAGAGAAGGAAACTGATAGAAAGTTTTTCCTGCAAAAAAGCTGACAAAACAAAAATCAAAATCATCACCGCAAAAGAAAACGCTCTTGAAAACTGTCCTGTAAAAAAAGGCGATCACGTTTCGCTGACTGCATACCTAAGGATTTTATTGCCGTCGCTTCTTCCAGAAAATATAAAAAAAGTTCTCTATGTTGACGGCGATATTCTTTGTGTGTCTTCTCTTTTTAAATTTTACAATACAGATATTTTTGGTAAATCCTGTTCGGCTATAAGAGATGAAAGAAACAACGATTCAGAAATTTTCAGCCGCTTGGGATATTCAAAAGAAAACGGTTATTTTAATTCAGGCGTAATTTTAATAAATCTTGAATACTGGCGGAATAACAACATTCAAAACAAAACTTTAAGCTACATCTTCAATAACAAAGAAAAATGCCTTTGGCACGACCAGGACGCACTCAATTTTGTTCTTGCAGGAACCGTGCATTTTGATGATTTTAAGTATAACCTTACGCAAGGCTTTCTTTTTGACAAGGCACAGCTTAAGATAAGTTCTGATTATTACAGTCAAATTGACCGTGCAATAAAAAATCCGTGTCTAATTCACTATTGTGCTTCCTACAAGCCGTGGCACGTTGAATGTAATTCGCCGTTTAAAGACTTGTGGCGAAAATGCTACAGACGAACATTCGGCAAAAAATGCACGCTTACATTTAAAAACAAAGGTACAAACCGCATAAAATGGTGCATAAAATTTGTTTTAGATGCACTACATATAAAAAGTTACGCAGACTTTAGAAAAAGCATTGTCTAGTAGGCTTTTTTATTTGACTTTATATTCACTTATATTCTTTTCCTTACTGTCAAAGTTTACGCCGATTTTAAAGAGTTTTCGCTTATCGCTTAAAAAAGGCTCTGCATATTTTTTTTTCTTCTATTTGAGCTAATGCTTCATCGGCAGATTTATCGCGTTTAAACTCAAAAAGATAAATATAGTTATCCGTCTGAACCACGCAATCTGCACGACCAAAGGAAGACTGCTGTTCAATATGTTGACAGTTCAAGAAATGACGGCAGGAAAAAGTTTTGCAGATGTAACTTTTATTCCGTTTGAACAAAATATGCCTGCAATCATTATTGAACTAAAGCATGACAAGGCAGAGCAAACGGCTTTGAATCAAATTAAAGAAAAAAAATTTGGAAAAAACTTTTTTTTCTCTCTTGAACAGTATTCAGGTGATTTTATTTTTGCCGGAATAAATTACAATGAAATGACTAAAAAACATAAATGCAAAATAGGAAAATTTGAAAAGCAATAAAGTTCTGCAATATATTACAAAATAAAACTCCATCACGAGCCGCTTTTTTTACCGCCTCTACAAGAATATCCGCCTGTTTATATTCACCCTTTTTTATGCTATTATTCTTATATGCAGGAAATCAGAAAATTACCGATTGGCATTCAAAGTTTTGAAAACTTAAGGGAAGACGGTTATATTTACGTAGACAAAACGGAATACGTTTACAATCTTGTTCATACCGGCAAGGTTTACTTTTTAAGCCGCCCCCGCCGTTTTGGAAAAAGCCTTTTTCTTACAACTCTTAAGGCATATTTTGAAGGTAAAAAAGAACTTTTTACAGGTCTTAAAATTGAAGAATTAGAAAAAGATAATCCTGACGCATGGAAAAAATACCCGGTAATCTATTTGAACTTTGCACAGGATAATTTTTCAAGTCCCGATGTTCTTGAAGAATGTCTGAACCTGCAGTTAAAACAATACGAAGAAAAATACGAAATAACAGAAATAGAAAAACGCTTTGCCGGCCGCTTTATAAACATAATCCAAACTGCAAAGAAAAAGACTGGGCTTCCTGTTGTAGTTCTTATTGATGAATACGATAAGCCTCTTTTAGACGCACAGAATAACGACGAACTTGTAAACGCCAACCGCGAAACTCTTCGCGGTCTTTACATAACGCTAAAAGCAATGGACGAAAACCTTAAGTTCGTTTTTCTAACTGGAGTTACAAAGTTCAGCAAAGTAAGCATATTCAGTGACTTAAACCAACTTGAAGACATTTCCATTACTGAACAATACGCAGAAATCTGCGGAATAACGGAAAAAGAAATGCTTTTAAACCTTGAGCCGGAACTAAATGCATTTGCAGAAAAAA
>CAVDRA010000286.1:0-3377 GCA_963611155.1 bacterium
ATTTCTTTTACGATACGCTGCTGCTCCGGGAGAGGGGGAAGTGTTAAAACAAGTCCTTCGATTCGGTCTACGGATGCCCGGTAACTTCTTTTGAAGCCTGCTTTTTCGCCTTCTTTATTTAAAACCCATGCAACATATTTTGGTTCAAGCCGATTATTTTTAATTCTTAAAACTCCGCAGTGGTCAGTTGGGTAAAATTGAATATCTTTTTGAATTACATTTACCATCCAGTCGCCGTCAATTCCCCATAAAATTGAATCAACTGAAAAATCTTTTATTAGAAGTTTATTGATTTTTCCAAAAGGTTCAAAAACATTGGCACTAAAAACAGGAATGTCATATTCTTCGCTTACTTCTGAATTTAAAATTCTGCGGCCAATGGAAACATCAAAAATTTCAGAATCTGAAAGTTTATATATGTCTTTTGCATTTTTCTGGCTTTCGCTGAACAAAGTTTCGATTTGTTCCTTGCAGTCCTTTATTTTGTCCTGTGCGGCTTTGTATTGGGCGTCCACCTGTTCACACTCGGCTACGATTGACTCCTGCACTTCTTTCGGCGGCAGGGGGAGTAAAAATTCTTTTAAATCATCAGCATAAACATGTGGCTGGGCAGAACCTTTTTGCAGTTGAAAAACTAAATCTTGATTTCCTTTTAAAATATTATAGATATATTTTGTTGTTTCAGTATTCTGCCCCTTTACTGTTGTACAATCAGAAGCAAAAATCGGCTCGTTCCAATAATTTACATAACCAGCATTTGCACCACTTGCACTTATGGTAATTATATTTGCATCTCTGTTAGATTCGTTATGTAAATATGCGTAATCAATTCCACCTGCGACTACTTTTATATTTCCATTTTTTACTTCAGCAGATGTTATTGATTTTCCTTTTTGAATTTCTGCCACATCACCCAGCTTTACAAACTCATACTTGCTTTCAATTTCAACCTTTTTGGCTGCATTGGTCTTTATCGCCTTGTCAAAAGTTACACGGCTAAAGTCTATCATGTCTTTAAGGGCGTTTACATTTATGTACTTTTGCAAAGAGCCTTCGCTTCTGTAAATGTCTAAAAATGCGTCTTTTACATAGCGGGCAATGCTGTTTTCTTCGTCTTTGGTGTTGTACAAAAGTCCGCACTGGCTTGCTACATCGCCGCTTTTAATTTTTATGCCTTCATCCCCTTTTCGGTTGCTCCAGCTGTAGCCTAAAAACTTTTCCTGCTCGCTGTTGTCATCAGGGGCTTTTACTACAAGGGTATTCTGTTTGTAAACAAGGGCAAAATAGTAAACTTTTTCTTTTTCGGTCTTTACGGCAAAGTCATAAAAGGCTTTTGTCCTGTTTAAGTTTGTATTTTGCTTTGTATTTTGTGCGGCGGACAGTTTTTCGTCCTGCTTTAAGGCGTTTTTGTATTCCGCGCTCTGCTCAAAGACTTTTACATACATAGAAAAATATGCGTGGCTTTCGTAGGTTTTGTAGTCTGCCCTTTCTTTTGCGTTTTTAATAAAAAGGACATAGCCATCTTTTGGAACATTAATTTTTTTGCAGTATTTTTCCAGGATTTCTTTGTCGCTTACAACATTAAGGTCGTCGTTTTCAAAAATGGCTTTTACATTGTCGTTTGTGATTTCGCTTTTTACCGGCGGTTCTGCGTTTTTCTGCAAAAAGAGGACTACGGTGTTTGTTCCGGTCGCGCCAAAAGTCTTGCTTCCAAACTGGACAATGCTTTTTATTTCAAAGTTTTTAAGAATCACTTCACGGGCCTTTATGTAGCTTGTGGCAGAGTTGCTTAAAATTGAGCTTGGAAGAACTACGGCCGCAATTCCCTTTGGGCGCAAAAGCTGGGCCGTGCGTTCTATGAACAAGGTTTCAATTTCGCTTCCGTCCTTTGAAATATATTGCACAAGGTCAAGTTTGTTGTTTTTTAATTCAAGATGTTCTCTAAAGGATTTTACAGAATATGGCGGGTTTGCGACCAGGATGTCAAAAAGGCCGTTTTCAATGTTTACTTTGTCTGTGTGATTGTCTAAGCCGTCGCCAAAAACAATGTTTCCGTTATCCGCTCCGTGCATAAAAAGGCTGATTTTACTTACGCGGGCAAGACGGTAGTCTTTTTCAATTCCAAAAATGCAGTCGCGCTCCCAGCCCTTTACAGCTTTTAAATTTAACTTTTTGGCGGTTTCGTTGATTTCCCTAAATCCTTCAGTTAAGAAGTGGCCGGCTCCACAGGCGTAGTCAATAATCTTGGGATATTTAATCTCGTTTTTTTCTTCATCAAGAATAATGTTTTCAAGCGGCAGACACTTCCAGATAAAGCTTGTAACAGGAATCGGCGTAAAAAACTGGCCTTCGTTCTGCTTAAAGCCTTTATTTAAAAGCTGTTCAAACATATCGCCCAAAAGCTGCAGTTCTTTTGAGTCAATAATTCTGTACTTTTGGAAAAGCTCCACCATTTCGACCAGGATTTTTCCGTTCTGATAAAAAAGAGTTTTGTTGTGCACATCTTTAAATGCAAAATCATTATTTGTGTAAAACTTTAACTTTGTAATTGTTTCGTTAAGTTCTTTTTCAAGCTGCTCGCGGTTTTCGCCAATTGCATTTTTCATTACTTTCTGAACATAATCATCAGCGACATAAAAAACATCTTCCTTCATAAACTCTTTCATTCCAAGGTGATGAAGGTGCTGTAATCTGTCCTGCATTTTTTGATAGGTGTCTGTTCCGCTTTTATACTGGAAGTCAACTTCGCTATCGTCGGTTTTCATTTTTTCGTCATAAAGCTTTGCAATAAACAGGGCAATAAGGCGGTTAAAGGCGTTTTCTTTGTCGCTTACATTGTTGTGCCGTAAAATTTCTTCAAACTGATTTACAATTCCATCATCACGACCAAAGTCAACCAAGCGTTTTTTTGTTAAAGGCAGAACACCGATGTCATAAGCAACGGTTTCATCATCAAAAAGAATGTCGCCTAAAAATTTCTGATCGTAGGTGTCTTTCCATACGGCAAAAAGGTTCTCTACAGTTGTGGCGTCTTTATAAAGTTTTAATGATTTGTCGTCTTTGGCAAGTTCTACGATGTTGGCATCATCAGAGCAGTTTACGGTAGCCGTTGTATAAATAACTTTTTGATTTACACTGTCAAAATCGCTTGCGTACAAAACAAGCCACTTTGTTGCAAGAGCCTGCTGCCAGTAACTAAAAAGCTGTCCGCCGTCTTCTTTCATATTAGAAAATTCATTTTTATATTCCTTGTCGGCGGTCTTGCACTCGATAATGCAGAGGTAAGGAGAGCCGTCCTTGTTTTTTACGCAGATGTCAGCCTTGCCGCTTTTTTCTCCGCGGCCTAAAGACCAGCGCGGTTCAAGCTCAATATGTTC
>CAVDRA010000287.1:0-3204 GCA_963611155.1 bacterium
ACCACGTCGCGCGTAAAGTTCGTGTGTTAACAAGGGAATTTTCTGTAGAACAAAAAATTTCATCAGTAAGCACGACTCGAAAAAAATTCGCAGTTAATGAACAAATCTGGCAGTTAAGAAACAAAGCCCGCGCCGGCGTGGAAGGGCGGTTTACCGGCCACCGCAGCAAAGCGAGGAGGCTGAGCGTGAGCGAACCCTGGAAGGCCGGTTAACAAGTGGATTTTTCGCGCAAAAAAAATGAATATGCAAAAAGGTCAAAAAGATATAATATACTTGGGTCTTTTATTAAATTAAGACAATTTTTACAGGTTTTAACGAGGTGACTTGCTATGTATCCATTTCAGAACATTGAGCCTAAATGGCAGAAATATTGGGACGAAAACAAAACTTTTAAGGCGGTTGAGGACGAATCTGTTCCTAAGGAAAAGCGCCGCTACATTCTTGATATGTTTCCTTATCCGAGCGGTGCGGGACTTCACGTGGGACATCCTGAAGGATACACTGCAACTGACATTTATTCGCGCTTTCTGCGCATGAACGGCTACAACGTGCTTCACCCGATGGGCTACGACGCTTTTGGTCTGCCGGCTGAAAACTACGCCATCAAGACGGGAACTCACCCTGCTGAAACAACTTTCAAGAACATCGAACATTTTACTCAGCAGATTAAGGCTCTCGGTTTTTCTTACGACTGGGACCGCGAAATCAAAACCTGCACTCCTGACTACTACAAATGGACTCAGTGGATTTTCCTCCAGCTCTACAAAAAAGGTCTTGCCTACGAAGCCCAGACTCCAATCAACTGGTGTCCTTCTTGCATGACAGGGCTTGCAAATGAGGAAGTAAAAGAAGGTCACTGCGACCGCTGCGGTGCTCAGGTTACTCACAAGGTTATCCGCCAGTGGATTTTAAAGATTACTGCCTATGCTGACCGTCTTTTAAGCGACCTCGACACGCTCGACTGGCCTGAAAGCGTTAAGGCAATGCAGCGCAACTGGATCGGGCGTTCTGTGGGTGCTGAAGTTGACTTTACCGTTGCAGACAAGGACGGAAAGCCGACTGAACAGAAACTCACCGTTTACACTACAAGATGCGACACTCTCTTTGGCGCAACTTACATGGTTGTTTCTCCTGAACATCCTTTAATCGAAAAACTTACGACTGCTGAACAGAAAGCAGCCGTTGAAAAATACCGCGAAGACGCTGCTAAAAAATCTGACCTTGAACGCACTGACCTTGCAAAAACAAAGACGGGCGTTTTCTCAGGAAGCTACGCAATCAACCCTGTAAACGGAAAACTCATTCCAATCTGGGTTGCTGACTACGTTCTTATTTCTTACGGAACGGGCGCAATCATGGCAGTTCCGGCTCACGACACGCGCGACTGGGAATTTGCAAAGAAGTTCAACCTTCCAATCATTGAAGTTTTAAAGAGCGAAGTTGACGTTCAGAAAGAAGCCTGGACTCAGGACGGAATCCACGTCAATTCAGAATTTCTCGACGGTCTCAACAAAAAAGACGCAATCGCAAAAATGCTTGACTTCCTTGAAGAAAAGAAAATCGGGCACAAGGCGGTAAACTACAAACTGCGCGACTGGGTTTTCAGCCGCCAGAGATACTGGGGAGAGCCTATTCCTCTCGTTCACTGCCCTTGCTGCGGTACTGTTCCTGTTCCGGAAAGCGAACTTCCGCTTGAACTTCCTGCAGTAAAAACCTATCAGCCTACTGGAACTGGCGAAAGTCCTCTTGCGGGAATTGAAAGCTGGGTAAACTGCAAATGCCCTAAGTGCGGTAAAGACGCAAAACGCGAAACAAACACGATGCCTCAGTGGGCGGGAAGCTGCTGGTATTACCTTCGCTACATTGACCCTAAAAATGCAGACACCTTCTGTCTGAGCGAAAAAGAAAAATACTGGATGCCGGTTGACCTCTACGTTGGCGGAGCAGAACACGCCGTTCTTCACCTTCTGTACGCGCGCTTCTGGCACAAGGTTCTCTATGACTGCGGAGTTGTTTCCACAAAAGAACCTTTCCAGCGCCTCATAAATCAGGGAATGATTACTTCATTTGCCTTCCAGAGAAAGTCAAAATCGCTTGTTGCAGTTGACGCCGTGGAAGAAAGAGACGGCAAATACTACGCAAAGGACGACGGTGAAGAACTTGAGCGCGTTGTTGCCAAAATGTCGAAATCGCTTAAAAACGTCGTAAATCCTGACGAAATGATTAAAACCTACGGTGCTGACAGCGTGCGCATGTACGAAATGTTCATGGGGCCGCTCACAGTTTCAAAACCGTGGAACACTCAGGGCTTAATCGGAATAAACCGCTTCCTCGACAAAATCTGGAACCTGTCTGAAAAACCGATGAGCGACGCTGACATCACCGGCAAACTCGACAAAGACCTTGCTGCCCTGCGCAAAACTTACGCAAAGACCGTAAAGAAAGTAACTGAAGACACGAACAACCTTGACTTTAACGTTGCAATCAGCCAGATGATGATTTTTGTAAACGAAGCGTCAAAGTTCGATTCAATTCCAAAGGCAATGTGGGAAGGATTCGTCTTAATGCTTTCTCCTTACGCTCCTCACCTTGGCGAAGAGTTGTGGCAGAAACTCGGACACACAAAGACAAACGCCTACGAAAAATGGCCGGAATTCAGCGAAGAATACTGCAAGGACGACACAAAAGAGTTCCCGGTAATGATAAACGGAAAACTCCGCGCCAAGTTTGAAGCCGCCGCCGACACCGACAGCGCAACCCTCGAGGCAATGGCAAAAGAAACCGACGGTTACAAAAAGTTCACCGACGGAAAAACGGTAGCGAAGATAATTGTAGTTCCGGGCAAACTTGTGAACGTTGTAGTAAAGTAGAACCCCAACAGCGGGGCTTCATTCCGAACTTTTTTCAGCATCTCTATTTATAGGAGATTCCGGAATAAATTCAAAAATCCCCTGAAGTTAAGTTTTCAGGGGATTTTTTATTGGGCGCTCCCCGCTTGCGCGGGTCGGGCTGCTCCAGGTTCCGCTTTCGCTCCATTGGCACTGCGTGCCAACGCTTCGCGCCTTGCGTATCCCTAGCGCGTATTCTTCTGACACATGGCAGTGCTTTCTGCAAAAAAGACAGACCGTCTTCATTCTTGCCATTGCTCAGCTAAAAAATTGCCATCTAAAAAAATTTCTTCCCTTTTTACGTGCTATCATAAAA
>CAVDRA010000288.1:0-2995 GCA_963611155.1 bacterium
GCAATCAGTTCGGCATGAGCGAAGCTGATATACACGAGTGCATTAAAAGAATCAGGGAGTTTCCCAGCTTAAAAATTCGTGGAATACATTTTTTTACAGGGACTCAAAAGAAAATAGGAAAAATAAAAGACGAAATATCATTTATAGAAGCATTCTGCACAAAACTTCAGGAAAAAGAAGGCATCCCATTGGACAAAATAGAGTATGGTCCAGGGCTTGGATACGATTATTTTTCAAACACCGATGAAAGTTCAAATTTCAGAGACTTAAAGGAAGTCTCTGAGCTTACAAAAAATTCAAAGTTCACCTATGTGATTGAATCAGGTCGTTTTATCGCAAGTCCATGCGGTAAATATTGCACTCAAATAATGGACATAAAAACAGACGAAAAAACGAATGGGAAATATATAATAATCGACGGCGGAATCAATCATATAAACTACTATGGTCAAATGATGGGCATGAAAAACCCTAGAGTTGATCACATCTCAAAAACACAGGATTTTTCGGGCACGGATTCGTATACAATTGCCGGAAGCCTGTGCACAACAGCAGATATTGTTCTTAGAAGGATTCAGCTTGCTAATCCATCCATCGGAGATGCTCTTGTTTTCAATGACATCGGCGCATATTCTGTGACAGAAGGAATATATCTCTTTTTGAGCCACCCTATTCCTGCGGTGCTTTTAAAAAACAAAAATTCTTATGAATTAATCCGGAAAACAACTGAAACATTTAATTTCAACTCTTAGGAAAATCCTGAAAACCGCCGGTTTTTAGTGAAAAATATTTTTTTGGAGAATTATTATGGACGAATTAATGAACATCCTTGCAGAACTGAAGCCAGATGTAGACTTTGAAACAGAAGAAGGGCTTATTGACAATGCCATTCTTGACTCATTTGACATAGTTCAGCTCATCGGACAGCTAAGAGACACTTTTGACATTGAGATTTCACCAGCAGAAATAATCCCTGAGAATTTCAACTCCGCAAAAGCACTCTGGGCAATGATCCAGAAACTACAGTAATAAGATCTGAAATTTTTCAAGCGGATCAAATCAACCTTTTATTTTAAAAGCCTGCCGTTTTTTTTCCGGCAGGCTTTTTTATCAGAAGAGCTTAGTACTGCGCATACATGAAGCCGGCGTCGCCAGAGCTGAATGTAAACGAAAGAATCACGAGAATAAGAAGCAAATAATATGCTCCCCACCGAACTGCAATATTTTTTTTCTGGATTGCCTTGTACACATCAATCTTGTTTTCCTTTAAAAGACTGACAGCAAAAATTATCGCGCTCCCTATGAATACAAGGATAACATGCGACTCAAAATTTGAGATTGATCCCAGAATATCACGCAGATATGATTTTGAGGCAAGAATCATCGGATTTCCGAAATGCAAAAAAGTGTCCCTAAGATATATAAAGCTCTGCTTCACATTTACAATCCGGTCAAAATACCAGCCGATATTCACTAAAATAAAAGTTCTGACAACTCTAAAAACATGGAACCATTTTGACTTTTCATTTATATGAAGCACCTCATTCATTTTTTTGAACAGAGGCTTGAAAATATCGCTAAGCGCAATCAAAAGACCATTGTACAGCCCCCAGACAAAAAAATGAAGCTCTGGTCCGTGCCATATTCCGACAAGCATAAAAACAACGATATTCGCAACGCACGCAGGAAGAACACGGCCGAAGTGCTTTCCCAAACGGTTTGTGCACCATTTTCCAAGATTTCCCATAGTTTTTGTAAGGGCAAAAGGATAAAAGACATAATCTCTCATCCATTGACCAAGGCTTATATGCCATCTCTGCCAGAAATTGGCAATGCTCACCGAAAAATAAGGCTGCTTGAAATTAGGCTGCATTTTTATTCCGAAAAGCTCCGCAACACCTGAAAACATATCTATTCCGCCGCAAAAGTCCGCATACTGGTAAATTGCATACATCAAAATCGCAAAAAGAATAACGCAGCCTGGAAGACCTGAGTAATTCTTGTCAAGAATCGCAGAAATTCTTGTTACAAGAAGATTTGCGACCACATATTTTTTCATGGCTCCAAAAAGAATAAGCATTGTTCCATGCTTTATGTTTTCAAAATCAAACTTATGCTCTGCCTTGAGCTGCTCCCCCTGGTTTCCATAGCGGTTTATAGGTCCCATTATGAGCTGAGGAAAGAATGAAATAAAAAGGAAAAATCTCGCGAAATTAGTTTCATTATCAATCTTTGAATTATAGACATCCATGAAATATCCGATTGCCTGAAGCGTATAATATGAAATGCCGAGCGGCAAAAGAAGCGTTTTTGAGCCTATAAGCACACGCCAGTATTTCAAGTAAAAAAGGATTCCTATGTTCAAAAGCAGCATTATACTAAGAACAAGCCTTTTTTCGTTCTGGACATGGCGCTTTAAGATTTTAAAGGCTTCTTTATCAACATCCGCCTTTTTCACCTTCAGACCATAATTCATTTTTGACACGATTTTTGCGGCAAAAAAAGTCACAAGCGACGAGCCAAGTATAAAAATGAAATTCCCAATTCCGCTGAAAGCATAGAACACCGCGCTTGCCACAAGAAGGCATATCCACTGATATTTTTTAGGGCAAAGATAATAAGCGGCAAGAGTGACAAGAATAAATATTGCAAATGTGTTGGATAATAATGTCATTTTTTGTTCCTAAATCAAAAAGATACGAAATGCACGGTTGCCATATTTGTCTTTTTTCCGTCAAGATATGCGGCAACCTCAAGTTTTCCGGATTTATCTTTCGGCAAGTCTATGTAAGTGTCCCGGGATTTTTCTTTTAGAATTTCAGATTTTCCGTCATAAAAAGCCACAACGTCATAACAAATACGCCCGTCAGAGACATGATTAACCATCGGAGTAATTGTGACAGCTTTTTTGTCATTTGAAGGTTTTATCACAAGACCAAAAATTCTGTCTTCCTGTGCCTTTAACTTGTCAGAATAAGAGTCATAGAACATATCG
>CAVDRA010000289.1:0-2982 GCA_963611155.1 bacterium
TCTACATTGTTGCAAGAAACAAAAATACTTAAACACAAAAAACTTAAGATAAAACAAAATCTTTTCATCACAAAACCCCCATATTAGCATTTTGCTAATAAATTAAACTCATTATATAAGCACTTTGTTAATAGTGCAAATTTTATTAGCAATTAGAATATAATTTATGGATTTACAAGATGTTTTTATTAGCAACTTAAAAACTATCCGGAAAGAACGGCAGATTACGCAGGAAAAACTGGCTGAACTCTGCAACACTGACACCGCTTACATCGGTCAGATTGAAACAAGAAAAAGATTTCCTTCCATTTCCCTTATTGAAAAAATTGCAGCTGCCTTGAATGTTGAACCCTACCGCCTGTTCAAAAATAATTCCACTTCAAAAACCGAGGAACCAGAAAAAATCAATGCGCTTAAAAAAGAATTTCTGTCTTTAATTGATGCCGATATTGAAGGCTTTTTGAAAAAGCACTGCGAAATTCTTTAGCGTTTTTTATTTCATTTCTGGTTTTGTAAATTTGAACCATGACGGCGCTTTATAATCGATTATCCATTTTCCGCTGTAGAATCCGTTGTCGTCTGCCTGGGGAATTATGAAAATCACTTTTGCGGGATTTTCGGTGTCGTATTCAAAAACGTTGCTCTGCCATTCTGACTTTGCATTCCCGGAAAAATACTGCAGTTCACTTTCCGGCGTACAGACTGAAAAACGGTATTTTCCTTTTTTTAAATTTAGGTGAACTGCCATTCCGCCGCTGATGAATATTGATTTTTTATAATTGTAAAAAGTTCCGGGACTTGAAATCCATTCATATTTTGCCTTTACTTTTGTGTCCGCAACGTCGCTGCCATTTTCGTCTTCGATTTTCAACCAGCAGCGGATTTCATTCAAGTTTGAAGAATTTTCGGGACGATAGATTATCAGTTCCCATGGATTGTGTTTTACGGGAGAAATTTCTGCAATCAAAACACTGCCGGACATCGCGAAAAAAAATGCTAAAAATGTAAGAATTTTTTTCACCAAACGAACTCCTCAAAAAAATAACACGCTTGATCCGCGTTTATTATAGAAGAAATGTATTAAACTTTTAAATGACTTTTTGTGCGGAAAATGTTAGATTTATGGAACTTGTGACATCAAGATTTTCAGGTCACTTTTGGGGGCACTATGAGCAAAATCGCTATTAGGATTAATTCGGCTGACATTGTTGCTGTTGCACTTCAGCCACTGGCAAAAGGTACGGAAGTTACTCTTGAAGCTTCTGGAAATGCGCCGGAAACAAAAGTAACTCTTACAGAGGATATTACGGCTGGTCATAAATTCGCACTCCGCGACATTAAAAAAGACGAACCAATCATAAAGTACGGTTATCCGATTGGAGCAGCTACTCAGGATATTCCTGCCGGAAGCCACGTTCACACACACAACATTCACACTTTGCTTTCTGAAAAATTTGAATATTCTTACAATGAAGAAAACGCAAAGGCTGCTTACGAAAAATGGTACAAGGAAACTGAAGATTTAAGGAACAATGTTCCATCTGTCAATGTTTACAGACGCGCAGACGGACGCATCGGAACTCGCAACGAAATCTGGATTGTTCCTCTTGTCGGCTGCGTAAACAAAATTTCTGAACGCCTTGCAAACTGGGCAAACAATAAATATTTTGACGGTGAAGAACCAAAACCAAGCGTAACCGGTGGTCTTGAAGGCGTTTTTGCATGGACTCACCCTTACGGCTGTTCACAGATGGGTGGCGACAAAGAAACAACCGCAAAAATTCTTGCAGATTTAGTTCATCATCCGAATGCCGGCGGTGTGCTTGTCGTTTCGCTCGGTTGTGAAGAAAACAACATTCCGTATTTTAAAGAATTCTTAGGTGAATACGACGAAAACCGCGTTAAGTTTATGACAACCCAGCAGTGCGATGACGACTTCAAGAGCGGAAAAGAACTTCTCGAAGGTCTCGCAGATTACGTTAAACAGTTCAAGCGTGAAGAAACTCCGCTTTCAGAAGTTGTTCTCGGAATGAAGTGCGGTGGTTCTGACGGTATGTCTGGAATTACAGCAAATGCCTTAATTGGCAGAATCTGCGATGCAATGACGGGAATGGGCGGACGCGTAATGCTTACGGAAGTTCCGGAAATGTTCGGTGCTGAACAGATGCTTATGAACCGCTGTGTTGACAAAAACCGCTTCGACGCAACAGTAAACCTTATCAACGGATTTAAAGATTATTATGCACGCCACAATCAGGTTTGCTACGAAAATCCAAGTCCGGGAAACAAAGCCGGTGGAATTACAACTCTCGAAGACAAATCTCTTGGCTGCGTTCAGAAGGGTGGAAAAGCTCCTGTTACCGGCGTTCTTAAATACGGTGAACGTTTGACAGAAAAAGGACTCACGCTTCTTGAAGGTCCGGGAAACGACATTGTTTCCACAACAGATATGACGGCTGCCGGTGCAAACATCATTCTGTTCTCTACGGGTCGTGGAACTCCGCTCGGTGCTCCTGTTCCGACTGTAAAAATTGCAACAAACCATCCGCTTGCAGAAAAGAAGCATGAATGGATTGATTTTGATGCTGCACGTCTTCTGGATGAACCAGGCGACAAAGTTCGCGATGCTCTTCTTGAATTGATTTGTGATGTTTGTTCAGGAAGAAAACAGACTAAAAACGAACAGAACTGTTACCGCGAAATTGCAATCTTTAAAGACGGCGTAACACTCTAAGTTTTTAGAATATTCCAAAAAACAAAAAGACTAACAAAAGGTAGGCAACTACTGATTGTTAGTCTTTTTTTTATTTAACCTGTTCAAAACAGCAGAGAGTCTAAACTAACGTTCGTTCTTTCTATACATGAATTTCTTCCACAAACAAAAAACTACCTCTCGTTTGGTCAAACTTCGAGTTTTTGAAATTAAGCGTCTAAAAAAGGCTCTCGGTCGGTTCTGTCATCAAACAGAGGAGGCAGGTATGC
>CAVDRA010000290.1:0-2772 GCA_963611155.1 bacterium
GATTTCGACAAGCTCAATCGGCGCTTAGGATGATTAATTACAAAATTCTTTAGTCTCAACCACCGTAAAAAGTGCCAAAACTGTCAGTAAACATCAAAATCAAACTACTTAGGTTACTTTATATAATATAGATTCTGTCTACCTAATAGTATTTATAATAGTATTTTTTGTTCTTAAGGTAAGCGTCAATTTTTCGCCCTTTTAGGCTATATTTACCGCTGAAACATCAGATTTTTTAATCAGTTTAATGTTCCAGGGAAGAAGTTTAGACCAGTCTGAATCTGTCCAGCCGTTTGTGTCAGCTGCCAGTTCAAAAATTGAAGAAAGATATTCTTCAGGATTAATATCATTTATTATAGCAGATTCTATAAGAGAAAACAACAGGCATGTTGAACGAGCACCATCTTCCGAACCACAGAACAGAAAATTTTTTCTTGATAAGACATACGGACGGATTGAGCGTTCTGCAACTGAATTATCAAGATAGATTTCAGGACAATCAAGATAGTTCATAAGATGAGGCCAGGCTTTGACTGCATAGTTCAGTGCTTTTCCAAATTTAAAGGACTCGGGAACTTTTGGTTTTGTTTCAATCATCCAGTTGTAGAACTCATCCATAATTGGCTTTATGATTTCCTTTCGTTTTGCTATGAATTCTGAATCAGGAAGATTCTGCTCTCGCAGACGGTTTTCTTCCAGATACATCCGCTGAATATATTTAATTGCTACGGCTGAGTTTTTGGATTTTCCATTGAGTAAGGCATCATAAAATTTTCGTCTGATATGTGCTGCACAGGAGACATGAATAATTCTGTCTTTTGGGAAAAGTTTTCTGTGTTCCTGCAATGCAGCTTCATAACCTGGATATTCATCAGTCTGAAGATATCCCGTGAATCCGTTTATAAACGGTTTTATGTATTGCGGACTCCGGCTTTCAAAGTACCTGTAGACTACTGCCTGCCTGTTTTTCAATCCGCCATGAGCAAGCCAGATGTAGGATTTTTTTCGTACGGTATTTCCGTCTTCATAATGCAGAATCTGTATTGTGGTTTCGTCCATGTTCAGGACTTTTCCTGCCTTTACGTGATTAAGCATAATCTTTTCAAGCGGCTTTATTTTTTCATAAACCTCCAGCTGCCACTTGTCCATTGTTGCTCTTGAAATATCAATTCCTTTTCTTTCAAAGTTTTTAGACTGCCTGTAGTACGGAACATGATTGCAGTATTTGTTTGTGAATATATAGCTTAAAAGATTCGGAGTTGCGATTGATTTCGGGATAATGTTTTTTACAGCCGGTGCCTGACGGAAAACAGGATGATCTTCATCTCCGCTTCCTTCGCATGCCCTGCAGGCATATACAGGATAGATGTGGCGTTCAACATATATTTTTTCAGGAATTATATTGAGACGTTCAGTGATTTTTTCACTGACTTTTACAAGGCGCTCTCCGCATCCGCAGATTTTTTCTGATTCCGGAATGTCATGATAGACAGGTATCCTTTCAAGATTATCATCAAGCTTTTTTCTTCCGCACTTCCTTCTTTTATAGGCTTTAACAGCAATATTTTCTTCAAGGATTTCCTTTACTTCATTTTTAGAAAGCACCTCTGCTTCAGGAAAGTCTTCAAAATCATCATCGAAAAGAGAAATCTGACCGTCAAAGGATTTTTCTGAATGGCTTCCAAATCTGTAGACCAGCTGTGTGCTTAATCTTTCCTCAAGGCTTTCAATTTTTACTGATTTTGATTCAAGCTCTTCCCTGAGGTGTTTTATTTCTTCGTCTTTCTGATTTATCGTGAAAAGCTGGAAGCTGATTTTTTCATCTTTTGAAGAAAGTTCTTTATCCTTTAAAACAAGAAACTGCTGCATCGATTCAATCTGAACCTTTGCAGCAGCCAGTTCTGTAAGAACTTCCTGTACTGTCACTTCCCCTTTCATACTTTAAATTCTATCAGATTTAAAAATATTTAAAAAGTATTTTTTATTTTTTTCAGTCAAAAATTTTGTAATCAACCGGCTCGTATGCACAGAAAAAATCTATTCCTTTCAGCAGCATTGTTATTTCATCAAGTGAGATTTCTTTAGCTTCCTCACAAGTGTCAGGCCATGGCCATTTTCCTTTCTCAAGAGTTTTCTGTGCAATCCAGAATCCGTTTGTATCCCACCAGATAAGCTTTAAAAGTTTTCTCTGGCTGTTGCAGAACATGAACACTGCCCCGCTGAACGGATCCTGCTTCATCAGGTCACTTATTATGTGGAGCAGAGATTCCTTTCCTGTCCTCATATTTGTTGTTCCAGGACGCAGGAAAATCCTGGAGTTTGTAAAATCGAATTTCATATGCTTGCCGCTGTTTGGAGAATCTTGAAAAGATTTGTTTCGCAGGTTTCAATCGGTATGTCGATTTCAATTCCTGCTGCCCTTACCGTGATTATTTCCTTACGGTCAATTCCTACGGAAATTCTCTGCTTTGATGCATGAGGAATGTCGAGCTCTACAAAATCTGTTGATGAAAATACCTCGCCCTCTTTTTCATCATTCTGAGGTTTGTGCATTTTCTCCTGAATCCAGGACCTTAAGGCTTCCGGCTGGATGCTGTGCATTTCACTGAAGGTTTCAATGTCCATTTTAGAAACCGCAAACTCGTTTATAAGTTCTTCTTTTACCCGCTTTACTGGAAATATCATAAAAAAATCCTCCTCAGATATTTAATCCGAAGAGGATTGTATATTTTAATTGCTTTGGTTTTTAGGTAGTGATTATTAGACGCTTAC
>CAVDRA010000291.1:0-2712 GCA_963611155.1 bacterium
TTAAAGAATTACGCGTTTTTTGTAAATTTTTCTAAAACTCGAAATTTGGGCTAGTAAACTGTTCTGTTTTTTTTTGTTTCCGCTGTGAAAAACTTAAAAAAACGTAAAAAATCAGCTTTTATTTAAAAGTGCTATTGACCGGTTCTAAAATGTTTTGATATACTTCTATCCACATCGTTTTGCGGGGTTAGCTCAGTTGGTTAGAGCATCACGTTGACATCGTGGGGGTCAGTAGTTCGAATCTACTATTCCGCAGTAAAAATCAAGCCGCTTTTAAGCGGTTTTTTTTGTCTTATCCTGAAATTTCCCTTTAATTGAATTCTGCTTATAAATTCATTATACTTTTATGAAAAATTTCGATTCTATAAAAAAGGACGCTTGTGCAATGAAAGCTATTGAACTTGAAAAAGTTTACAATCCTAAGGATTTTGAGGACAGAATTTATAACGAATGGGTAGAAAAAGGCTTTTTTAAGCCTGCAAGCGATGAATCTTCTCCCGTTCATTCTCAGAAGACTTCTAACATCAAATATACGGTTGTAATTCCGCCGCCGAATGTTACGGGCGTGCTTCACATGGGGCACGGCCTCAACAACACTTTGCAGGACGTCGTTGTGCGCTATCACAGAATGAGGGGCGACGATACTTTGTGGATTCCGGGAACTGACCACGCCGGCATTGCAACCCAGAACGTTGTAGAAAAACAGCTTAAAAAAGAAGGCAAATCCCGCAACGACTTAGGACGCACGGCTTTTATTGAACGCACCTGGGAAGTTACCCACAAGCACCACGACATCATCGTAAAGCAGCAGAAAAAACTCGGAAACTCTGTTGACTGGAGCCGAGAACGCTTTACTTATGACGAAGGTCTTTCCAAGGCTGTGCGCGACGTTTTCGTTACTTTGTACGAACGCGGCCTTATGTACAAGGGACAGTACCTCGTAAACTGGTGTCCGCGCTGCGGAACTGCCCTTGCCGACGACGAAGTTGAACACGAAGACACTCAGGGCGCAATGTACCACATTTTTTACAACTATGCAGACGGTTCCGGAAAAATCGAAGTTGCAACAACCCGCCCTGAAACATTTTTCGGGGATACAGCCGTTGCCGTAAACCCGGAAGATGAACGCTATAAAAATCTTGTCGGTAAAAAAGTAGTCCTTCCTTTAATCAATAAAGAAATTCCGATTATCGCTGATTCCTACGTAGACAAAGAGTTCGGAACGGGTATGGTGAAAATCACTCCGGCTCACGACCCGAACGACTGGGAAGTCGGAAAAAGACACAATCTTGAAGTAATCAACCTTTTGAATCCGGACGGAACTTTAAACGACAACGTTCCTGAAAAATACCGCGGATTAAAGCCTGAAGCTGCAAGAAAGCTCGTAATTGAAGACTTGACCGAAAGCGGAAACTTTAAGGGTGAAGAAAAAATGGTTCACTCTGTAGGACACTGTTACCGCTGTCACACTGTCGTTGAGCCGTATCTTTCATATCAGTGGTTCGTAAAAATGAAGCCGATGGCAGACAAAGCTTTAAAAGCATGGCGCGACGGTGAAATCGAATTCTTCCCGAAAAAGTGGGAAAACACATACACGCACTGGCTCGAAAACATCCGTGACTGGTGTGTAAGCCGTCAGATCTGGTGGGGACACAGAATCCCTGCGTGGTACTGCGACTGCGGAGAGACAATCGTAAGCCGCACTGACCCGACCTGCTGCCCGAAATGCGGCGCAGACGCTTCTCATTTAAGACAGGATCCTGACGTTCTCGACACGTGGTTCTCTTCATGGCTGTGGCCGTTCTCAACTCTTGGCTGGCCTGAAAACACTGAAGACCTCAAGAAATTCTACCCGACAACAGCCCTTGTAACTGCCTATGACATCATTTTCTTCTGGGTTTCAAGAATGATTATGGCTGGTCTTGAGTTTACCGGCAAAGCACCGTTCCACGACATCTACATTCATGGTCTTGTCCGCGACAAGCAGGGAAGAAAGATGTCAAAATCGCTCGGCAACGGAATTGACCCCCTCGACATCATCGAACAGTACGGCGCAGACGCGCTCAAATTCACTCTGACATACCTTTGCGCCCAGGGACAGGATATTTTAATCGACAATGATTCATTCAAGTTCGGCTCAAAATTCTGCAATAAGGTATGGAACGCAAGCCGCTATATTTTGGGAAATCTTGAAGGCAGAAATCTTGTTCCCGTAAAAGATGAAGAACTTTCTGAACTCGACAAATGGATTTTCGGTGAACTGAACACCGCCGCAAAAAATGCGCGCGCTGCCCTTGATTCTTACCGTTACAACGATGCGGCAAGTGCCGTTTACGAATATTTCTGGAACACGTTCTGCGACTGGTATGTTGAAGCGACAAAACTCGTATTCTGGCACGGAAGGGAAGAAGAAAAAGACCGTCAGATTTCTGTTCTGCTCAACGTTCTCGAAGAATCTTTGAGGCTTTTGCATCCGTTCATTCCGTTTGTTACGGAAGAAATCTATTCAAAACTCCCGCTCGCTCAGATTGTGGAAAACCGCAGGGCTGCCGGAACTCAGAAAATCCTTCCGGCTGAAGATTATTCAAGCATGCTCGTAAGTGCTCCTTACCCTGAAGAAAAGACAGAACGCGTTGACGAAAAAATCAATGCGCGTTTTGAAGCCCTCAAGAACGTTGTAAGAAGTGTTCGCGGGCTGCGCGTTGAGTGCGG
>CAVDRA010000292.1:0-2685 GCA_963611155.1 bacterium
CCTGAACCGCATCTTCAAAATCTGCCATCGGCGAGCTGAACGCCTGTTTTTTCTGTTTTCCGGGCAGCAAGGATTTTTTCAGCGTCAATTTCGTTTGGAATCATCCCGGCTGCGGCATTAAGCGAATCAAGTTTTTTCTGAAATCCAGCGGGAGACTTTTTTCTGTTTTTTCTGCGGCAAAACTTTTAGTCCGTATCGGGAGGCACTGTTTTTAAATTTATTCGGATTTGCAAAAAAGTCAGAATATCAGTCCGTTTTGAATACAGCACAGAAAAACAGAACTTCCCATAAAAGAAAAATGAGTGCGTTTCCAATCGGGAAGTTTTGCATACGATTCTTGTCCCAAAAAACGCACGTTATTTTGGACAAGTTTTTTCATCAGATTAGTTTCCTGTAAATAATTTTTCCTCATTATAACTCAGTTTTTTAACTTTTGTCCGTCAATTTTTTTATGTGTCCTTTTTAACGTGCATTTAACAGGACAGAACATTTCCTCAAAGGAGATATTCTAAAATGGCGGGAAACAGCAATCTTCAGGATTCACGCAAACAGAAAGCGGATGAATTTTACACTCCGCTTGCGATGATAGAAAACGAGCTTAAACATTACCGGGAGCATTTCAAAGGAAAAACGGTTCTATGCAACTGCGATGACCCGCGCGTTTCTAATTTTTTCCGCTACTTTGTAATTTATTTTGAAGTTCTGGGAATAAAAAAAGTCATTGCGACCTGCTACAAAAATAACAATGCTGACCTGTTCAGTCAGGAAACAACGGAAAAAGCGGTCTGCCTTGAATATGATGGAACTCCAAAATACACAAGCGAAAGCGATTTTGCAAAGATTCCGTGCAGGGAACTTAAGGGCAACGGAGATTTTAAGAGCGAGGAATGTGTTGAATTTCTAAAGGAAGCCGACATTGTCTGCACAAATCCGCCGTTTTCAAAAATGAAAGATTATTTGCCGTTCTTAATTAACAATAATAAAGATTTCATCATTCTAGGAAATTTAAACCATGCAACTTGGGCTGAAACATTCCCCTATTTTTTTGAAAATAAAGTCTGGTGCGGTTATACAGACGGCCATTTCTGGTTTCAGGTTCCGGATTCCTATGAAGAAAAAGCGACTGATTACAAAATGATTGACGGAATAAAATACCGCCGTATGGGAAATATCTGCTGGTTTACAAATCTTGATATTGCCAAACGCCACGAAAAGCTGGAAACAGGAAAGAAGTTTGCAGATATGGAATATCAAAAATACGATTCCTATGACGCTATAGATATAGGCAAAAATGTTGATATTCCAATGGACTATGACGGAGTAATGGGCGTTCCAATAACTTTTTTAACAAAACATAATCCTGAGCAATTTAAATTAATTGGAGAACTTCATACAGGCAAAGGAAATTCGTATGATTTTGCATTTCCTACGGTAGAAGGAAAAAACAAATACGTTCGCCTTCTTATCCAGAAAATCCAGCACTAACGGAGCTCACTTATGAACAGCAAAATGAAAATCACGGAAATTAAAGTAAAAGTCAGCGAGCTTGCGCAGGGCTATGAAGACAATGCAGAAAATGGAGTTGTAGCCTGGAACAAAAAACTTGATGTGCGCCCTGCATACCAAAGAGAATTTGTCTATGACGAAAAAAAACGGAATGCCGTCATCGATACTCTCATAAAAGGGTATCCGCTCAACATTATGTACTGGGCTAAAAACGATGACGATTCTTACGAGATAATTGACGGTCAGCAAAGGACAATTTCAATCTGTCAGTTTTTGAACAATGAATTTTCATTCAATAACCGCATCTTTAGCGGAATGACACAAAGCGAAAAAGACGAAATCAATAGTTACGAACTTACAGTTTTTGTCTGCGAGGGAAACGACAAAGAAAAGCTTGACTGGTTTGAAACAATCAACATCGCAGGAGAGGAACTTGAAAAACAGGAACTTCGCAATGCTGTCTATACAGGAAAATGGCTTTCGGACGCAAAAAGATATTTTTCAAAAACGAACTGCGCCGCATATAACATCGCTTCAAAATATCTTGCTGGAGAGTTAAAACGTCAGAAATATCTTGAAACAGCAATCCGCTGGCACGCAAACGCAAAAACCGACGACGAAATCCGCGCATATATGGGCGCCCATCAGATGGACAGTGACGCTCTTGAACTCTGGTCTTATTTTCAAAACGTAATCGGCTGGGTAAAGGCAAAATTCAAGGTGTACCGCAGGGAAATGAAGGGCATTGAATGGGGATTCATCTATAACAGATTTGACGAGAAAACGCGAAATTCTTTTGATGCGGAAAAAATCGAGGCGGAGTTAAAAAAATATTTCGGCTATGAATACGAAGATCAGATAACGAATAAAAAAGGAATCTTTGAATATGTGCTTGACGGTGACGAGAGGCATTTAAATATCCGTGCGTTTAAAGAAAGTGAAAAGCGCGCCGCCTATGAGAAGCAGAACGGAATCTGCGCCAAGTGCGGGAAGCATTTTGAATATAATGAAATGGAAGGCGACCACATAACGCCGTGGAGTAAAGGCGGAAAAACAGAGCTTTCAAATTTGCAAATGCTGTGCAAGGACTGCAACAGGCGGAAGAGTGACAGGTAGGCGCTGCAGATTTTCCCGATTTCCAAATTCTAAAATTCCTATACTTCGGGATTATCCCGATTG
>CAVDRA010000293.1:0-2655 GCA_963611155.1 bacterium
GACCAGATTTTCCTTAGCAAGCCGCTTTATGAATGCCTCTTCCGTTCCGCCACCGATGTGGTTCCAGCTGATTTTTATGCCGAGCCTTGCGCACTCAGATAAAATCTCTATGATGAGCTGCACCCTTTTTACTGGAACAAGACCGCTCACGGAAAGCAGCCGGATTTCCTCGCCATATCCGTGCGACTCAAATGCAATGCTGTTCTCTGTTCCCAAATAGCTGAGCCTGTATTTTTCTCCGCCGCCCGTCGCGAATGTTTTCTTGTAATACTCCAAGCCGTTTCTGCTGATGAAGAATACTTTTTCAATGCGTCTGTCCATCTGCAGTTTGTACGGCTGGTACATTCTTGTATTACGGAACTCGTATAAATCAAACCCATGTGTGCGTGTACACGTACACATCGGTTTGACGGAATTCAAACCCATGTGTTTTAAAGCAAGCAAACACGCGAGGGTAGACTGGTAATACCAAAACGTATAGCAAAGGTCTATGTTATGTTCTTTTATTTTTTTCTTGATTTGTTTTCTTTCTAGTCTTGCGCTCCCCAAAAAGACTAACGCATTTTTTGCACACAAAAGACTCTTTTTATGCCGAACCAATAGCAATATTTCTTTCCAGTAAACAGGACTGAACAAATTCCCAAGATGAATTATGTATCTATATAGTTTGGGGTAAGAACGGAAATAAAAAACTTTTACGTTTCGCGGCGGTTCAACACACTTTACATCAGGCTTTCCGTGGCTCAAAACAATGACATTCTCAAAAGCCCGCGCCACATATTTTATCTCCGTGCTTATAAAAGCTGTGTCTCCCCTTTCATTCGGATACTCGGAAGTAATGTACAAAAGATTCTTTTTTACGCCGCCCATCCAAAGCCTCCATTATGGGATTTCGCATGGTTATGTGTGGCAAATCTTATTGCACTACTATACTGTTGTCCCCCCCCGATTCATTTTCATCACTTCATCGTACACGGAGCACAGCTGTTTGCATATAACATCCGGGGAGAAATTTTCTTCCGCAAAGGCTCTTATTTTTTCAGCGGAATAAGATGCGATAGTATTTTTCATAGCAATCATTGCTCCTGCTGTTTTCTCAACATCTTCGGTCGGCACTAGAATGCCGTTATCCTGATTCACGAACGAATCGGGACCGCCCGTAATGGAGGCAATCACAGGCTTTCCGCAGTACATCGCCTCCGCAAATACAACGCCGAACGTCTCATGCCGGCTTACGAGTGCAAAACAGTCGCAGGCATTCATATAGGAAAACACCTGCTCCCGCGGCAGCCTTCCTAAAAGCTCAACATGTGCCATTACATCAGGACTAATATTCAGCGACAAGAGCCATTCCTTTTCCGCCTCTTCCAGCCCTGCGATTATAAGTTTTCCATTATTCTCGCTTTGCATAAACTTTTGGAACGCGGACAAAAGGACATCGTATCCTTTTTTCCTTGCGTTTACCCCCAAGGAAAAAAGAGTAAAAACTTCGTTTTTCTTGTTTTCCACAGTTTTTAGTAACTCGGCGTATTTATTTGTCACAATATTGAAAATGACTTTTATATCTCTGTCAGTATACTCACGCATACTTTTTACAAGACCATTACCGACTGCTATAAGACTTGAAGCCTTAGAAAAGACTTGGGGCAAGTAACGCTTTTGCAAATTAGTTATAAGCCCACGCGAGTATGAACTCATGTGCTCGGTCAGAACATACGGAATATTCAAATCTGAAAAATTATACCAGATTCCGGCCTCTAATGCGGAATGAATATGCACAAGGTCAAAGTGTACGTTCCAAACATTTTGCGCCTTTTTTACAAGCCTTGAAAGTTTTTTCCCTGCGCGGTAATAGTTTTTTTCATGCAGCTTTGGAATCATCAGCAGCTTTGAACGGATTGTCGGAATACCGTCCTCAACTTTATTACAGAACGATTTCCGTTTTAGGTATGTCTTTATAGAAAAAACAGAAAAGGCTTCCAACGAAAGCACATAGCCTTTGCTTTCGGGCATGAACCGCTCAAAATAGCTTTGCAACGCCAATGCCTGTTCCTTAAAGAAAATGCCCGAAATGGGATTTTCTGGTGTTGTATACCAAGACGGTATTATTAAAATATTCATTTTTCCTCTTTCATTTTTTTATTCAAATAATAATACATATAACCATTCGCAATGAGTGCAGAAACGGCATAAATGCACGTCGTGCTGATTGCCGCACCTATTGAGCCCCACCACAAGATGAACGCAATATCAAGCACGATATTCAGTCCCCCAGAAACCATCGCGTTGTACAGGTTCACCTTTACCTTCCTTAGTGCGCCCAGCATATTTCCAGCGGGGATTCTGAATGTGCCCGCAAAGAAATAGCCGACGGCAAGGACTCTGAACGGCAAGACTGAATCGCCATAATGCGCACCGAACACAAAGCGGATAATCCATGGAGCAAATATAAACAATCCCAGACTCAAAAATATATTCAAGAGCCCCATGTAACCGACAAGGCTTGTATAATACTTTTTGAACTTTTGTTTATCAGCACTTATTTTTGCAAAGTACGGGTACGCAAAAGTGATTACCGCCTGCGGAATAAAATTAAGTGCGAACGGAATGACCGTCGCCGTCTTATATGCCGCCACCGTCGTGCTTTCCTTTATA
>CAVDRA010000294.1:0-2493 GCA_963611155.1 bacterium
ATGTTTTTGGGCGGCCAGGAGAATATTTTTGGGCGGCCAGGAGAATATTTTTGGGCGGCCAGGAAAATATTTTTGGACGGCCAGGAAAATATTTTTGGACGCAAGGCAAAATTTGTATCCGGCTGAACCTTTGAAACAGGAAGATGCGCAATTATGAATAATCCCCGCATGGAGTGAAAAAGCTTTCGGGGCAATGGAAGACTGTAAACTTCTGATTGCCTTTGAGAATGGCTGGGAAAAATTTTAATTTTAAGCCGTATTTAAAATAAAAGATTAGCGCGCCGCTGCCTCCATTCCTTTTTTTTAAGAAGCGCACGCCGGCGGAATTTCTGTAGATTGGAATGACAATCTGGATTTTTGTCAGGAAACTCTTTATGAGGAAAGCGCGCCCCGCTGATTTTTTTAGAATATCATGTTCTTTTTTTGAACATCTTGACAGATAAAAATAAGCACAATAAACTCTTATAATTATTAAGTTGCAGTCTGTTTACGAGGGGCGTTTGGCCCATAAACAAGGGCAATGTCTACATACTCCGGGAGCAACAGGGAGAGAACTGTTCCGTTATGGAAGCCTAATATTTAAAAATTGCGGCTTGCCAGAAAGGGAGGAAGTGTAGATATTGCAGGAAAAATGCGGCAGCCCGGCGCCGAGCCTTATTGCAAGCGAGGGGTGAAAGTTTGATTCCTTTTGTTACGCAACAGACTTCAGAGAAGGTTTTTAAGTCTTTTAATAGGGTAAAAGAAGGGGTTTTAAGAATGGTTATGAGTTGCTTGTAATACAGGAAGAACAAATTTTTTATTTTCTTTTTTGTGTTATGATGAACGTATGAGCATCCGAAAGCTTCCAATCGGCATACAGAGTTTTGAATGGCTTAGAAATAATGGCTATCTGTATGTCGACAAAACAGAATTTATTTATCGTCTCGCGAGTGAGGGGAAAACTTATTTTTTAAGCCGCCCCCGCCGTTTTGGAAAGAGCCTTTTGCTTTCCACGATGAAGGCATATTTTGAAGGCAAAAAAGAACTTTTTGCAGGACTAAAAATTGCTGAGCTTGAAAAAGACTGGATAAGATACCCTGTGTTCTATTTTGATTTTAATGGGAATAAATATGAATCTTCCGCTGACCTTGCGGCTGTTTTGGACCTTCATCTTTCAAAGTGGGAAGAAATCTATGGTAAAAATCCTGGCATTGCAAAAGAAAACCTGCCGTCAAGGTTTAACGCGCTTCTTGAAGCAGCCCGCAAAAAAACGGGATTGGGCGTTGTAGTTCTTGTTGATGAATACGACAAATCCCTGCTTGAAAGCGAAGGCGAAGCTTTGGAAGAATCACGCATCCTTTTTAAGGGATTCTTTGGAAATCTGAAAAGCTGTGATGAACATTTGAAATTCACCTTTATTACGGGAGTTACAAAGTTCAGTAAGGCTTCAATATTCAGTGATTTGAACCAGTTGAATGATATTTCACTTCAGGAAGATTATTCTTCAATCTGCGGAATTACACAGATTGAACTGGAAGATAATTTTCAAATTGAAATAGATGCGATGGCAAAAAAACGCAATATTTCTTACGAAAAATGTCTTGCTGAATTAAAACGGATGTACGACGGCTACCATTTCTACGAAAACACGGAGGGGCTGTACAATCCTTTCAGTTTAATCAATGCTCTTGCTGCAAAAGATTTTAAGCCTTGCTGGTTTGCAAGCGGAACGCCGACATTTTTGCTTAAAAAACTAAAAGAAAATGATTTTGATGCCCGTAAGTTTTCCTCAGATAAACTTTCAGAATTTCAGGATGATTTGCAGGATTACAGGAGTGATAATCCTGACCCGATTCCGCTTTTTTATCAGTCGGGCTATCTAACCATAAAAAATTATGATGAAAAATATGGAAAATATCGTCTTGGCTATCCGAATGATGAAGTCCGCTACAGTTTTTTAAGATGCCTTGTGCCGCTTTTTACCTGTTCAAGAAATAATGCAAGTTCTCTGTGCGTGGACGAATTTTGCGAAGATGTTCAAAACGGTGACATTGATACATTTATGACCCGCTTTAAATCTCTTTTTGCAAGACTGCCGTATTCTTCAAAAACAAAAGATACAGTTGTTGAACAGAACTTTCAGAATATAATTTACATCGTGTTTATTTTGATGGGGCAGTTTGTGGGCGTGGAACAGCACTACTCTCTAGGACGTGCGGATTGCGTGGTTCAGGCGGATAAATTTATTTATCTTTTTGAGTTCAAGCGTGACAAGTCCGCCGATGAAGCCTTGCAGCAGATTGAAGAAAAAAAATACGCAGAGCCTTTTGAAAGTGATAAGAGAAAACTTTTCAAAATCGGCGTAAACTTTGACAGTAAAGAGAAAAATATAAACGAGTGGAAAGTAAGGTAATGTCAAGGATGGCGCAAAAGAATGAAATCCCGACAAAAAACGAAGTTTTTTGTGCACGACAGGACGTCGTGCGGATTCGATTTTGCTGACGAAAAATCTGC
>CAVDRA010000295.1:0-2316 GCA_963611155.1 bacterium
GATCTAAAGTTAACTTTATAATGTAAAATAAATTACGTCAGGCTATGGGACAGCTAAAAAAATCATTAAAAATCATTAAAAATCATTAAAAATCATTAAAAATCACCACCGACATTTTAATGTTTGCGGACTTTCTCTTTTTGATGCGCCACGAAACTGTGCAAAATCTGTCGCTGCACGGAATTTTTGGCATTGTCCTTTTTGCGCTTTTTATTTTTCACCACATTTTGAACGCCGGATTTTATAAAAGCACTTTCCGCGGAAAATACAAGGCCAGGCGAATTTTGTTTTCTTTAACAACGTGGATTTTGTTTTTTCTGATGCTCTTAATGGCTTTTTCTTCGGTTATGCTGAGTTCTTCCGTTTTTGATTTTTCTTCCATTCCTGTAACAATCTGGGCACGCCCACTGCACACGTTTTCTTCCAGCTGGGGATTTTTGGTTATGGGATTTCATTTAGGTCTGCACTTACATCCAAAATTGCAGAAAATTGAAAATCTGGCGGGAAAATCGCAGGTAAAAATTGCGATTCATATTGTAGAAATTTTGATTTTTGCAGTCGGTATTTTTTGCATGATTCACAGCCAGATTTATCTTTATTTGTTTCTCTTAAGTCCGTGGAAATTTGCCGGCGGAAATATTTTTATTTGCATTGGTCAGTATTTGGGAATGATAGGGGCGATGATTGTGCTGGCACATTTTGCGATGAAAGTTTTCAAAATGCGTTAGAGATAGCAAAGAGCTTTTAAAACCGGCAGCATTAAAGTCTGATAATCTGGAATTTCTTCCATCGTTATTCCCCCGAAAATATTATACCACTGTTTATCAAAATCTTTCATTTCGGGCAGTTTTTTTGTGCGTACTACAGATTGATCAGGGACAGCATATTTTTAAAATATTTTACGACGGAGAACAAAATATTCTACGCCGTAAAAGATTATCTTTTTGTACGCAGAATATTATTCTGCACGCCGTACAGGAAAATCTTTTTGTACGCAGAGAATCTTTCTGCACAGCATATAGGAAAATCTTTTTGATACGCACCGAATGACATTTTGTCATTAGACAAAAGTGAAATTGTTCATCCAAAGATAATTTGAACAATTTACAACACGGCAAAATAGTTTGTGCCAGCCCATCATTGCGCTTTTTTTTATAATTTACACAGCACTCAAAAAGTCGAAATCCAGATTAATCAGTTCTGTTTAATAACCGATTTTACAGATGCTGTTATATATTCCTCTTTTGAATCTGCTTTTATCATGAAAAGCAACTGCACCTCATTAGCAACAATTGGACTCATACTCCAGCCACCGTATCTACCAGATGTATAATGTGGCTGATTTGAAGAATAAACGCACTTACTTATCGTTCCTCCCTTTGCAATTACAGCTGGAGACATTGGCTCCTATGCCTGTATATATTTCTGGCCTTCAAGAAATGGAACATAAGTATTTCCATTGTAGTTTAAGCTTGATTGCTCCCATACAACTTTTGCAGATTTATCAGAATGATTTGTAAAGGCACATTCAAATCCTCTGAATCCGGAACCAAAAAAAAGAATTTGCCCAAATCGGATTAATAGCTGACGCAACAACGGGATTTTCAGATTCATACTCGATCTGAATGTCATACGTAACTTTTGAACTCGGAACAGAAGCACAACCTACAAAAAGCAAGCCAACAACTAAAAGTGAAATAAAAGACAATTTTGATTTCATAAAAACTCCTTGCTTTCACTATACAAAAAAAAGCTATCCCACAAGAAATATTTTAAACAAGTTTTTTAATAATACAAATCCGTCTCCCTAACGCTTAAAATCCGAGCATCTGCAGCAAAAGAACGTAAAGCGGAAGTGTTACTATGCTCAGGACCGTAGAAACAACGACAAGCGCCGACGCGTATTTTTCATCCTTGCCGTATGTGACTGCGAGAATCGGCGTGATTGCCGCGACCGGGCAGGCTTCGAGGATTAAACAGATGAGCGAAGTCTGGCTTTTCATCTTCAGAACGGCAAAAACGAGCGTGCACAAAAGCGGAATCAGGACCAGGCGCACAGCCGTTCCGAACCACACTTCCTTTGATTTGAGGGACGCGAGAATATTTGTTTCTGCAATCGTAATTCCCGTGACAATCATCGCAAGCGGAGTCGTCATCGCGCCGACCTGCCCCACCGGCTCAACGATGACCTGCGGCAGACTGATTTTAAATACATAGAGAATGATTCCAATAAAGCCGGCAACAATCGGAGGACATTTTACAATCGACTTCAGCAAATCTTTCGGGCTGGAAGCTTCCGCAAAAAATGTGTAGCCG
>CAVDRA010000296.1:0-2284 GCA_963611155.1 bacterium
GTTTTGAACGGCTTCGCCGCCCTTACCATCGGGGCTAGGCTTGGCTAAGTGCTTTGTTAACAAAAAATCCTCGACATTACACACGCGAGTTACCAGTGAAACTTTCAGTTAAGAAGAAATCAATTTCTTAGCAAAACAATTCCACGAGTTTCGCTTGCTCTGCAAGTTTTGTGTCAAAACTTGCATGACCCGATGGTTAACTTCCGTCGCCCGAAAACACAAGTGAAGTCTGCAATACACTTTGAACGTTGGCAAGCGTTGAAAACCCTCTTACGTTCAGCGTGGCGAATTGACGCGCTTTTTGCGGAAGCATATTCTGTGATGTGCCACTTGATTTAAACAGGATCAATCAACGCAAATATTTTTTTGAAATTTTTATGTAAGGAGATAAAAAATGATTGATTATACAGAAGGCTCTGGAAAACAGTATCACACTGGAGTTGGTCCTGGCGACATTGGAAAATATGTGATTATGCCAGGCGATCCTAAACGTTGCGAGAAGATTGCAAAGCATTTTGATAATGCGCGTAAAGTTGCCGACGTGCGCGAATTTGTAACTTACACAGGAACTTTGGAAGGAGTGCCAGTTAGCGTTACTTCAACTGGAATTGGCGGACCTTCTGCTGCAATTGCAATTGATGAACTTGCAAAATGTGGTGCGCATACTTTTATTCGAATTGGAACTTGCGGCGGAATGCAAAAAGAAGTTCTTGGCGGCGATGTAGTTATTGCAACCGGTGCTGTGCGAATGGAAGGTACGAGTCGCGAATTTGCGCCAATTGAATATCCGGCAGTTCCTGATTTTAATGTTGTAACGGCTTTGGTTTCTGCAGCACAAGAAATGAAAATTCCGCATCACACAGGCGTTGTTCAGTGCAAAGATTCATTTTTTGGTCAGCATGAACCAGAAATTATGCCAGTGAATTATGAACTTGAAAACAAGTGGCAGGCTTGGTTAAAGATGGGCTGTTTAGCAAGCGAAATGGAAAGCGCAGCTTTGTTTATTGCAGGTTCGTTTTTGCGGGTAAGAGTAGGTTCTTGTTTTTTAGTGGTTGCAAATCAGGAAAGAGCAAAAGCTGGTCTTGATAATAAGCAGGCTCACGATACGGAAATTGCGGTTCGTGTAGCAGTTGAAGCGTTACGAAAATTGATTTTAAAAGATAAAAGCGAAGGTAAAAATTAGCGCATTTTTTATTGTGAACTTTTTTTTGATAAGGGCTGACTAGAAAGCGTCGAAGGTTAACGAACGTTCATTTTATGTATTTTAAGTATCGACTAAAAATCATTTTATGAACGTTCGTTAGTTTTTTTTAAACTGAAATTTCTAATTCAAAATCAGCAATTACATACTTGTGTAGCCACCGTCTACAGGAATTATTGCGCCTGTTACGTAACTTGATGCCGGGCTTGAAAGGAAGAGTGCTGTTGTGTCAAGTTCGCCTTCGTTTCCATAGCGGCTTAAAGGAATCATTGTTTTTGCATTTTGCTGGAAAAATTCTGAATCCAAAGTTTCTTTTGTAAGTGGACTGTAAAAATATCCCGGACAAATTGCATTTACAGTAATGTTGTATTTTCCCCATTCAGAAGCAAGTCCGCGAGTTAAATTTACAACTCCGCCTTTTGCTGCGTGGTAAGGAGAGCAAGGTGCAATTTTGTTTCCAACCAAGCCGTACATTGACGCAATGTTTATGATTCTTCCGTATTTTGCAGGAATCATTGCTTTTTTTGCTACAGCGCGTGCAACTTTAAAAGTTCCGCCTAAATCAACATTAAGTTCGCCGTTAAACTGTTCGTCTGTAATGTCTTCTGCCGGCGCAACGGCTCCTGTTCCAGCATTGTTTATAAGAATGTCGATTCTGCCAAATTTTGCAACAATCTGATCAACTGCTGCATTTACTCTTTCTGTGTCGGTAATGTCGCAAGGAATTGCCAGTGTTTCAACATTAAATTCTTTTGAAATTTCAGAGGCAACCGCATCAATTTTTTCTTTTCTGCGAGCTAAGGCAACAATTTTTGCTCCCTGACTTGCAAGTGCCTTTGCCATCTGAACTCCTAAACCGGTTGAACAGCCGGTTACCAGCGCAACTTGATTTGTAAGATCAAAGTAATTTTTCATATTGTCTCCTAAAAAAATTTGTTATAAGTTAGCATACCATATTTTTGAATATATAGCAAATGTGACTTTTTTTTGCTGACTTTTTTTGCTGACTTTTTGACTTCCTGAAATTTTTAGGTCGAATTTCGAGTTTAAACAAAATTTACAAAAAAGGTGAAAAAGCCTAGC
>CAVDRA010000297.1:0-2261 GCA_963611155.1 bacterium
AATATGTATGAAATGTATCATTCTGAAGCAATTGAAAATGCTTTTGCGGATATTGATAGGATGATTGAGGAAGCAGACAGAAGATTGAAAAATAAGTAATAATCCATAAAAGTGTAGAATTCTACAAAATTTGGGATTTAAATTGACGTAGTAAAAAAAAACAGCCCCTGCAATAAACAGAAGCTGTCTTTTTTAAGAAGGTAAAAAACTGTTTTCCGCGTTTTGCGATTGTTTCGTTTATGCGGTTAATTTCCGTTTCAACATTCTTAGAAAAATCTGCAACGGCTGTGTTTCCAACGATTGCCATTGTGTTAAGGTACGGTACAATCTTGTCGTTTATGATTGCAAGAATCGGCTTTTTATAACTTGAGGCACTTGCCCCTTTATTGCCTTCCGCCTTTACAAAAGCGTCATTTGCTGCCGTAAATTCATCTTGACTAGTTCGGATTGTGCTAATCATATTAGCGATTCCATCGAGTTTTTCAATGTTTGCCTTTGCTTCTTCTGTTGAAAAATCGCTGAGCATACTTTCTATCATTGAACTTTCAGAAACATAATTTGCACTTAAGATTCCTGACTTTGAATATTTATCAAAAATCGCTTTTAGGCTAACGGCGGCCGCCTTCTTTTCTTCGATTGGAAAAACGGCATATCCTGAAAGAAGCGAGCCAAGATTTCTGACTGCTTCATCGCGTTTTGAATCCGTCTCGTCAAGATTAGAAACTGCCTTGTCCTGCAAAATTGCAGCCGTAATTGCGTCGCTTAAAGTTGTAAGTTCTGCAATCTGACCTTTTAAGAAGGCGTCGCTTTGTGCGTTTGTATCTGCATTAAAAATGCGGATAACTGAATCGGAAAGGCCGTCAACTTCGGTGATGCGGGCCTTTGCATTTAATTTGTTCATACGAACTCCATTTTTAGTTCCTTTCGATTTTTCCCGAAAGAAAACCGCTTGTAATTGAATCGGGAAACTCCCGAAACCTCGATAAGCTAAAATCCGCAATCGGGATAATCCCGAAAAAAGAATTTTGCTCAAAACATCATTCGGGACGTTCCCGAAAGCCGACTTTTTAAAAAATCAGCATTCGGGATGCTCCCGTAGCATAAGTTTACTGGAAAATGACAATCGGGATAATCCCGAAGTATAGGAATTTTAGAATTTGGGAATTGGGAAAATTAACTGTTACTTTTATGCCGTTACAAGTTGCTTTGTTGCTTCTTTATTGACAGGGATTTTTTTATTACATAAATCATCAGTTTGCTTTTCTACAATTTTTATATATTCAAAATCTTTTCCAAAAAGCGTAGAATTTTCTTCAGATAATTTTTTTTCTGCAATTTCTATCGCTTTTTCAGACTTGTCGATTCCAATCCATCGCCTGCCTAGTTCCTGGGCAGCAACTAAAGTCGTTCCCGAACCACAGAAAAAATCCATAACAATACTTTCTGGATTTGATGAAGTCTGGACAATCAGTTTTAATAGATCAAGATTTTTTTCTGTAGGATAAACAGGATATTGATAATCCTTAAAATCCCAAATGTCCTGAATTTTTTTTCCTTTCTGCTCATCTGCAAAAATCTTTCGACGAGGAACTCCATTCTTTGACCATTCGATAAGTCCCTGCTCATCTAGCTTTTCAAGTTCTGCTGGAGAAGTTCGCCAGTGTCTGCCTTTTGGGGGTAACATACCTTTGAAAGTTCCGCCTGTAACTCCATCTTTTGTTTCTCCTGGTGCGTGAAGAGGAACTGTTGTGTAAAATCTGCCTTGCTCATCAATCTTTTTATAAAGCCGGTTTTTATCTTCTTCTGAAAAAGGAACAAAAGGTTCGTTCCAGATTGGATTATTTGTTTTTGAATAAAAAAGAATCAAGTCTTTTATATTTCCATAAGCTTTGCGTGAAAAATTTTTGGGATTACATTTTATTCTTGTTATATCGTTCTTAAAATTTGCAATCCCAAAAATTTCATCCATCATGATTTTCACATAATGCCCAATTTTGTAATCAATATGAAGATAAATAGAACCGCGTTCGCTTAAAAGTTCTCGTGCTAAAATAAGACGCTCCCGCAAAAATTCCAAAAAATCCTCTCCAAGTAGATTATCAGTATAGGCAATTTCATCTTTTTTGCTTGAACTTATTGTACTTGTGCGTTCCTCACTGATTGTGAAAGTTCCATTAGTTGCAAAAGGCGGATCAATGTAAATCAGGTCAATCTTGCCTTTTAAATTTGAATTGTGAACAAGAATCCGCAAGGCTTCCAAA
>CAVDRA010000298.1:0-2257 GCA_963611155.1 bacterium
GCAATTTAAAGGCATGCATTGAACTTTTGCGGCTTGTGCGCCCTCTTTCGTTTTTTATGATTTGCGCAATTTTAACAGGCGTTCTTGGGTTTATCTGTGCGGCTTTGATTCCGGCTCTTGGAGTTGCTTCAGCCCTGAACATTGCGGGCAGGTATGCGGTGAACACGCCGCTTTCTTTTATTTTAATTTGCGCAGGCATGGCGGCAGTTTTGCGCGGAATTTTCCATTACATTGAACAGACCTGCAACCATTACATTGCGTTCACCCTGCTTGCGATTATCCGTGGAAAAGTTTTTGCCGCTTTAAGAAGGCTGTGTCCTGCAAAACTTGAAAGGCGCGGCAAAGGAAATTTAATCAGCCTGATTACAAGCGATATTGAGCTTTTGGAAGTGTTTTTTGCGCATACAATTTCTCCGGTTGCGATTGCTTTTATTTTCTGTGTGCTCATGTGCGCATTTTTGGCAACATTCAGCTGGCTTTACTGTGTTGCGGCCCTTTTTGCGTATCTTGCCCTTGGCGTTTTGCTTCCGTTCGTTGTTTCCAGTCTTTGCGGAGAAAACGGCGATGTTCTAAGAAGCAAGGCGGGCGAATTGAGTTCTTTTGTCTTAGAAAGTTTAAGAGGACTTTTTGAATTGAATCAGTTTAAATGCGGTAAAAAGCGTGTAGAAACTCTTGAAGAAAAAACAGATGACTTGATTCAAGTTGACTTAAAACTTAAAAACAGGGCGGGAACATCCCGGTCTTTGGCGACGGCTTTAGTTCTTTTTTTTGAAGGCGTTTTCCTTTTGTGCGCGTCGCTTCTTTTTATGGCGGGAAAAGTTGAATGTGCGGAAGTCCTTGTTCCTTTTGTGGCGTTTATAAGTTCCTTCGGTCCGGTTCTTGCTCTTTCGTCGCTCGGAACAACCTTGCAGAATACTTTGGGAGCGGCAAAACGTGTGCTTGATATTCTAAAAGAAAAGGCAGAAACAGAAGAATTGTCAGGCTTTGAAGAAATTGAATTTAATGGCGCGGAACTGGAGAATGTTGATTTTTCTTACAAAACAGATGGAGAGGAAAAAAATCAGAAAATCTTAGAAAAAGTGAACGTCAGCTTTGAAAAAGGAAAAATCACAGGAATTGAAGGAAAAAGCGGAAGCGGAAAATCCACAATGCTAAAACTTTTAATGCGCTTCTGGCAGGCGGACGGCGGAAAAGTTAAAATCGGTTTGACAGACGTGAACAGAATAAACACAGCAAACTTGCGCAGAATGGAAAGCTATGTAACGCAGCAGACAGAACTGTTCCACGATTCAATTGAAAACAACATTAAAATTGCAAAGTTAGACGCAAGGCGCGACGAGGTTATTCAGGCTTGCAAAAAGGCTTGTGTTCATGATTTTATAATGAGTCTTCCTTGTGGTTACGAAACACAAGTAGGGGAGCTGGGCGACACTCTTTCGAGCGGAGAAAAACAGCGGCTTGGAGTTGCGCGGGCATTTCTGCACGATTCGCCTTTTGTGCTTTTAGACGAGCCTACAAGTAATTTAGACACATTGAACGAGGCGGAAATTTTAAAGTCGGTTCATGATGAATGTAAAAACAATGCTTCAAAAACTGTGGTTCTTGTTTCACACAGGAAATCGACCTTAAAAATCGCGGACAAAATATTTAAAATGAAAAACGGAAGGTTATGCTGATGAAAAAACGCACTCCCGAACAGACGGAAAAAAAACGGGCGCAGGAAAAAAAAATTCTAAAAGAAATGATCGGTCTGTATTGCAGGCTAAAACACAAGAAAAACGGCAGAAACTCGCTTTGCCCTGACTGCACAGAACTTCTGGACTACGCGCTTTTTCGCACGGAGAAATGTCCGTTTATGGCGACAAAATCTTTCTGTTCAAAGTGCAAAGTCCACTGCTACAAGCCGGAAATGCGCCAGAAAATCAAACTTGTAATGAGGTTTTCAGGCCCGCGGATGATATTCTTTTTCCCGCTGCAGGCAATAAAGCACCTTTTCGCGAAATAAGTTTTTACTTTTCTTCAAATGGCTAATGGCGCTGCCGTGCCGTCATTTCCATTGCCGTCATTCTGAGTTATATTCTGTCATTTAAAAAACAGGCAAGTCCTGCTGAACTCAAGGCGGACAGAAAGCAAAGCGTTTTCGGCATCTTATAAAAATGCTCAGCGCATTTTCTTTTTGGGCGGAGAAAATTCTGTTTTTGGGCGCAGAACATTTTGTTTTTGGACGGAGAAGATTTTCTTTTTGGACGCAGAGCAT
>CAVDRA010000299.1:0-2249 GCA_963611155.1 bacterium
CCCGAGGACTTAGAGCGTTACCGAAGTGGCGAGAATGGCTATGCCATTCTCGTACGAGTTTGCTTTGCAAACTCGTGAAGCAAAACGAAGTTTTGCGGCGAACGCCCAAAGTAAAAAACTATTCTCTATAAATCGATTTTATCTGCGAAAAAACTGAAGTCAGCTGGGGGGCGTTTTTTTTCTGGCAGACGCAGTAAAAAGTTACATTTACGGCGGAATCGGTGAGCGGAATTATTTTTTTGTTGTCTGGTACCAGAATCCCAGTTTGTTATAGATGAGGATTTTTTCGCCGGCAAGTTCTTTTAGGGAAAGTTTTTCTTTTTTTGCGAGAGGATGATTTTTTGGCAAAACTATAGAAAGATGTTCTTCAAAAAGTTTTGTAAATGTGTATTTTTCTTTATTTTTGGGCTCTTTTAAAGTTACAATCAGGCTGACTTTTGAAGTGTCCAGCAGTTTGTATAAATCTTTTTCGTTGTCTTTTAATTCCCCCTGAATCGTAAAATTCATAAAATGCTGGGAAAGAATCGGCGTAAGTTCTGTGATTGGCATGGGCGCAATCGAGGCAAAATTAAAAATCCGGTGTGTACGGTCGTATTCAAGAACTTTCTGTTCAAAAACTTTTTCTGCTTCCACGACTTTTTTTGCGTATTCTGCGGCGATTTTTCCGTTTTCGTTTAGCGTAATGCGGTTTTTTCCGCGGTCAAAAAGCTGAACTCCAAGTTCACTTTCAAGTTTTTTCATTGAGCGGGTCAAAGCTGGCTGCGAAACATTTAAATTCTGTGCAACGGCGGTAAGTGTTTTAAATTCTGCAAATTGGGCCAGTTCGTTTAGGACGTAAAGTTCGGTCATTTTTGTTCTTCCAGGTAATATTGATAAATATATGCCGCGCCATCCCGGTAAAGTTTGGTCTGTTTGTCTGCAAGTTTTTCAAAAATCTGCGATGTATAAAGTTTCCGCAAAGCTTCGTCAAAGTCAATTTTTTCATCCTGAACAATAAAAGCTGCAATTTCTTTTGTAAGGGAATCAATCAGCCAGTCTGCTTTATCCATAAATTACATCCTTTTTGAAAAGTAGCTGAATGGCTTTTTCTGTGTGAAATGAATACTGCATGGAAAGTTCTTTGTAAGTCATGCGTTTTTTGAGCATTTCAAGATCGATAAAATCCTGTTCATATTGCTGAAACAAAACTGCCATTGCGTCGTTTGCAACTGGTCCGTGAACAATGTCATATTTGCAGTCCTGATTGCAGAGTGGATTTTTTAAGTCCGAAAAATCACGGTTTCTGTTGTTCATGACAAATAAAGCCCATTCTTCTGTTGGAATTGATGAAAAATCTTTTATTTTAAGACTTTCATTTTTTAGAAAATTGTCGTCTATTTCGTAGATGTTTAAAACTGGTTTTCCGCCTTTTATGCGTGATGTCCGCTCAGCCATCTTTTCTGCCTGAGACTGAATGTCTGTAAGATAAAATCCTTTTCCAAAATCGCGGAATGACTTACAAAGGTGAAGGTCAATTTTTTCTACAGAAACGTTGCTTCCATGATAAAGAATCAAATTTTTCCTCCGTTCTGCCGGCAGATTTCCGCCATATCATCAACTGCGTCATCAAGCGAAAGTGTGTGTTCTATGTCATAATGTTGCTTTAAAAAACTGATTGCCTTGTTTTTGTCCAGATATTGAAATGCGTCCTTTTTTGAAAGATTGTGCCGGGTGGCAAAAAGGCTTACGCAGGAAACCATATAGTCAATTTTGTTTTTTTGAAGAGAGTTTTGAAACATGGAAAACCTCCGTTATTTTACATCCCAAATAATTTTTACAATTTCATAAAGAATACGGCATCGTTCTTCCATTGCTTTTGTCAACAATATCTTCGAGCAGAATATCGGCGGTATGGTTCGATATTCTGTGCCATTTATATGCCTCTCATACATAAAATACCACAGTTTTTCGCTATTTACCATAACCAAAACTTATACTCAGCAAAAAAACATTATATTTTAAATATTTTTCCGTGCGATCAGGCTTTAGATTTTGCCGAGCATTACCGTGCGGACAGTGGCGACGCGGAAGTCTGGGATTTACCAAAAATGGGAATTAACGGCAACAGTCATTTTATGTTCCAAGAAATGAACAATAAGCAGATTGCCGATTTGATTGAAAACTGGCTGAAAGAGCGGAAATTGTAAAGGTTTAGAAAAGTTGAACTGCCCTGTAAAATCTTTTAGGACAGTTTTTTTTATTTGGGCGTT
>CAVDRA010000300.1:0-2225 GCA_963611155.1 bacterium
CCGCTCCGGTCTTCTGCTTCGGCAGTTGAAACTGCCTTCGCAGCTGCTCCACGCCCTAACGCGTTTCGGGCAAAAAAATTATTTTTCCATTTCTTTCAATTTCTTTTCCCGCCATTCAAGTGCAATCTGCTTATTTTTTGCAGCCACAGCACAAAAATGCCGGTTGATTTTAAGCGGGTCGCCGTCCGGGTTTTCGTTTGCAAAGCGAACCATACACGGAGCACAAAAAGCCGCGTTTTTGCATTTTGCACATTCGCCGCCACCCAAATCCTTAAACTTAAGACTTCTAAGCCACTTAATTTTTTCGCTGTTATTCCAGATTTCTTCAAGAGAACTCTCGTTCAAATTTCCCAAAACCATTTCCTGCCAGCCGGCACAAGGGTAAACATTTCCGTTTGCAACCATACAGCAGGTGGACTGCCCAACACCGCAAAGGCGACGTTCAGGATTTTGTTCCAAAGAATTGCACTTTTCTACAAAATCAGGCTCAAGAATTGACTTCTGGTAATCTTCATCGCCTTCCAGAATATCACGGATAACATCTCCTGTTTCTTCAACACTCAGGCGGTTTGCAAGATTTTCCGTGTCGTGATTGAATTCCGCCATAATCGCGTAATCAGTCTGAGCCCTAATTTTATGTTCGTGGCACCAAGCCATCACTTCGCCAAATTCGTTTTTGTTGGCCTTCATGGTAGGGCAGGAAACGTGAAGCGGAATGTCGTTTTCCACAAGTTTTAGGATTGCAGCCTTTGTCTTTTCGCAAGAACCCGGCAGCTGGGTAATAAAATCGTGGATTTCAGGCTTGAGCGAATAAAGCGACACTTGAACGCTTGAAACATTTCCTTCTTTCATTGCCTGAACAATTTCGTCCGTTAAAAGAGTAAGATTAGAAAGAATATTCACATAAAAATCGTATTTTTTTGCTGCCTTCAAAAATTCCAAAAAGTGAGGATTGCACATTGGTTCGCCACCGCTCAAAGTTACGGAAAGCACGCCCATCTTGCTCAGCTGGTCTAAAACGCTGTAATAAAGTTCCGGCTCAATGTTGTAAAGCTTAAACTTGTGGGGAATGTAGCAGTGGATGCAACGCTCGTTGCATTTTGAAGTAAGTTCAATCTGAAAGTTAGTAAGCCGTGGATTTTCAGAAAAGATTTTTTCAAGTTTGGACTGAGTGTCTTCTGTTGCCCGCTGGATTTTCGGGGTAAAATCCTCCTGAATCGTCTTTGGCATTATGGAATTATATGTAAAGCCCACATCCTGGGCGTTAAGTTCTTCTTCAGTTTCGCCTTTGATTATAAATCCGTCCTGAATCAAAGTTTCGTAAAACTCTTTTGCGTCTTGTTTGATTGTTTCTTTATCGACGTCATCAAATGACTTTATGATTTTGTCTGCAAGCTCTTCTAATGTTTGCGCCTTTCGGCTTAAAGCCAAAAGAAAAACCGCTCCGCTTTCGTTTACAAGCCGGTCGTTAAAAATGCCGGTGGAAGTTATGTAGCCGTAACCGCTGTAGTTACGGATGTAGGTGTCTTTTTTTTGTCGGTAGAGCATATTAGTTAGATTCCTCTAAATCATGTAAAAGAGCATTTTTTATTTCTGATTTACATTGATTTAATATTTCTTCAGATAAATTAAGTGGAATGGTAAAAGTTCCTGACAGTTCTTCATTTTGTTCGTTAACTGATACAACTTTAGCAAAAACTTCTATTCTGACGCCTGCCGCTTTTGATTTATTTATGATTTCTTCACTAATTTTATTTTTTAAGGATACTCTTAATTCTTCTTTTGAAAATACCATTTTTTCTCCTGCATGTAATTAAAGATGTAGTAAAACTAGGAACTATCTAAAAAGTAAACAGTTCCCAGAGCAAAAGTTCATAAACTAAGCTGTGCGTTCGCAATTTTTGCAGAATGTGGCTGTTGAACTTGTGTTTTTTGCTGGACATCCGGCAGCATAACTACCTGCACTTGCATTCTGTGCAATTACCTGTGGTTTTGTGTAAGCCATAGTTTTCCTCCATAAATTAAGATTTGTTGACGTTGTTCTTTTACCGGCGAAGGCTGTTACGAAGTAACAGTACTTCGCCGGTAAAAGCAAGTCTGTCAACTTGCTTTTAGGGTATACCCTAAAAGCGCCCGCGGAGGCGGGGGAAAAATCAGTAGAATGGAGAATTTGAAAAATCTTATTCATAAAATGTGAATTTTTCTCTAATCCCCCTGTATAATAG
>CAVDRA010000301.1:0-2225 GCA_963611155.1 bacterium
CTTTTAAGCATAGACATAAATTCCTTTGAGATTGAAACCGTGCTTGCTGAGAAAGACTACAGGCTTTTCCGCCTTGAATTTGAGTGCTCGTCAAAAATAAATTTTCTGGCCTGCAAAAATCTTTTTGACATTTTCGTTTCTGGATGCGCAGAAAAAATTTCAGCTTTTGATCTTGAAAAACTTTGCGGCACGGCGGTTTCGTCTTCTGATGTCATAAAAACTGTCCCTGCGTTTTACAATATTCAGATTTCATCAAAGTATAACCATGCGCTTTCCTACGAGCCTTCTCTCCCAAAAATGGACGATATGCGCATTGGGGATTTTAAAAGCCTTCTAAAAGATATTTCCGGCTTTTCTGGAAAGGCTGTGATTTCACTCAGCGCGTTTGGAGAGCCTCTTCTTCATAAGGATTTTTTTGATTTTGTTTCAGAGACATTGAAATATCCCGAATTTTCCCTTCTGATTGAGACTGACGGAACTTTGCTTACATCTGAGCTTGCTGAAAAAATATCGAAAATTGAAAATTCAGCGGGAAGAATCGACTGGATTATTTTGCTTGACGCGACGGACAAATCACTTTACGCGAAAATACACGGATGCCCTGAGGAGGATTTTTCAAAGGCTTTGGACGCCGCAGGCATTCTTGAAAAATTCTTCCCTTCGCACGCTTATCCTCAGATGGTCAGAATGAAGTCGAACGAGCATTGTCTTGAGCAGTTCTACAGATTCTGGAAATCACCGGAATCTTTGTCGAAGGGAAATTTTATAATCCAGAAATACAACAGTTTTTGCGGCGCACTAAGCGATGAGAAAAGCGCTGACTTGTCTCCTCTCGATAGAAATCCGTGCTGGCATTTAAGAAGGGACTTTACTGTTCTTTCTGACGGAAGCGTTCCTGAATGCGCATGCCAGTTTTCAAAGATTCTCGGAAATGTTTTCTCTGATGAAAATGCCGGCGAGACTTCAGGCGAGAAATGCTGCTGCGGAGACTTTGATTGTGATGGCTTTGTAAAAACAGAGGATGATGGATGCTCAGGGCGAATAGAGCGCATCTGGAGAAAATTTGACAGAAATCTAAGAGAGCAAGTGAAAAAGAATTATTCTGGCTGCTGCAGGGCATGCGATGAGCACTATACCTTCAATTTTTAATGAGCACCAGATAAAAATGCTTGTTCTCGGGGGTAGCGAGGCGGTTCCTTTTCCGCGGATGAGCATCGCCGCCATAGTCATAAACAAATCTTGGAGCCAGTTCCGCGTTCAGGCGGTGGAGAATCTTGCAAGATGCGGATTCAGAGAGATTGTCTCGGTGGAGCTTTCTGAGAACTACAATCTTGACAGCTTCGCAAAGCGCTATCCTTTTGTGAAATTTTTGATTCCGCTTGAGGAAGCGTCAGACGGCGAGCTTATAAACCTTGCTGCGGGCGAGATTGAGTCTGAATATTTTCTTGTTCTGCGCGACACGCTTGATTTTCAGCACGAGATTCTTTCCCCGACGCTCGGAGCGAAACTTGAGGAATTCGGTGGTTTTTGCATTGCGCCAAGGCTTCTGGAGCAGGGAAGGCTTGCTTTTCCCATACTTTTCTCGCCTGAGATACGGAAAGGAACAATGCGCCTTGCCGCGGCTTCGACTGTTGCCGACGGTCTTCCTGATCTGATGCCTTTTGACTACATCGGGCTTTATGACAGGAAAAAATTTGTTGAGCTTGGCGGATTTGATTATACGATAAGGCAGCCTTACTGGCAGAATCTTGACCTGTCTTTCAGGGCATGGCTCTGGGGCGAGAGGATTCAGCTTTCGACCGCGTTCTGCATGAGCTACAGCGAAAACTTTCCGGCGCTAGACACAACGCCGAGCCAGTATTCGAACAGGTTCTACTTGAAAAACCTTGTTCCGCGCTTTTTTGATGACCACGGGGCAATTCCCCGCTCTTCATTCTTTCCTTTTTTTAGAAGCTCAGCCTGCGGATTTTTTGAGGCGATGCGGCAGTTCAAGGAAGCAAGGAGATGGGTCGATGAGAATAAATATAGCTTTAAAAGAGATGTTATCGATTTAGTTGAGAATTGGAGTTAGATAATGAAAATTATAGTAGGCGTTCAGTGCAGGCTTTCTTCCACAAGACTTCCTGGAAAAGCTCTTCTTCCGCTAGGCGGAAAAACAGTCCTTGACTGGACTTTGGCTGCGATGAGAAAAGTTCCCGCAGATGAGTACTGGGTTGCGACAGACG
>CAVDRA010000302.1:0-2194 GCA_963611155.1 bacterium
TTGCTTTCTAAAAACCGCCATAATGCCAATGGATTTTTTCATAACGGATTTTTTTGCAGAAAGGCTAAGCCGTTATTCTTGCCTGCTGCCTTTAACTCCTTATTCGGTTAAAGTTTCTTCTCCGCTGCCGTCTGTGCTTTCGCTTGATTTTGTGTACTTTGCGTCAAGCTTTACGTACTCCGGCTTTTTTAACTTTTCGTTGACCATAACGTCCGGTGTAAAAAGCACCTTTACGCTGTCAATGTCGTTTGCGCTCACCTCCGCCGCCTTTTCGTAGCCTTTGCAGGCAGCGGCGGTCTTAAGCCCGAGCTTAAAGATTCCGAACTTTTCAAGCCTTACCTTGTAGCCAAGCAGCATGTACTTTGGCACTGTCGCCAAAAGGCTTCTGATAACTCCGATTACTTCGGTCGGGGTAAGTGTTGTGCTTTCAGAAATCTCCGAAGCAAGCTGGTCTATGCCAACTTCTGAAATATATGCAGCAGCAGGATAATATCTGCCTTCTGCACCCAAGTCGCGCGGATTTTTCCGCAGCCTAGAAACGAATGGAACAGCCATATGCGTCCTCCTTTATGATAAAATTGTAAAAACCAGATAAAACGTTCGATATTTTCACCTGTTTTACTACGTTAAATATAAGGCAGATATATTCAGAAGTCAATACAACATTCGATTTTTTCACTTAACCTCTAAAGTTTTTCTTGTAACAGACCGAAAATTAAAGTATTCTTGAATACAAACCGAGAGAAATAAAGCATTTTTGGAGAATATTCTATGTTGGTTTCATTCAGTGTGGAAAATTTTTTGTCGTTCAATAAAAAACAGACATTCTGCATAGAAGGCGGCCGTGTAACAAAAAAAAGGGAGCACCTGATTATTGACGGGGCCACAAAAAAAGAGCTTCTTTGCTTTGCCGCGATTTTTGGAAAAAACGGCGCAGGCAAGTCAAACTTTATCCGCGCTGTTGCCACATTGCGCGATTTTGTAGTAAACGCAAAACTTCCGCAAAGGGCCGCAAAATGGTGGTGTCTTTTAGACGAAAAAAACGAGTCCGCCCCCAGCTCTTTTGAGATTGTCTTTATTGCAGGCGGAACTCTTTATGAATATTCACTTTCTATAATACTTTCCACAGGAATAATCGAAAAAGAACGGCTTGTGCGCATTACAGGAAACCGCCGCACAGAACTTTTTTCCAGAGAAGAAAACGGCTCGTACAAGTTCCATCACTCTATAAAAGGTCAGAAAAACGACATTGAGGTTCTAAGCCAGACCTTCGCCATGAGCGGAAACCCTTTTTTGTTCAGCATAAACCACAACACGGCAGGCTTTTACAATGCAAATCCGCAGGCAAAAGTTTTAAATACGGTTTTCAGGTGGTTCAGCCAGACCCTTGAAGCAATCTTTCCTGAGCAGCCCTTGCAGGAAACTTCGCTTTTGGAATACGACATAAAAAAAGACGAATTCGCAAAGCTTTTAAAGGAATTTGACACAGGAATTGAAGAAATTGACCTTGAGCCTACAACAAAGGAAAAAGTTTTTGAAAATCTGGACATAAAAACCCAGCAAAAACTTAATCTTCATATGCTTTTTGCGCGTCCGCTTGCAAAGGCTGTAAACCAGCTTTCTTCCCAGCAGGGAACGCAGGGCGAGCACAGCAATGTCGCGACCGTAGTGCGGAACAGGCACAATATTTTTCTTATTTCAATGAAGGCTGACGGAGCTTTTGAATTTTTTACCCTGAAATTTATCCACAATATCGCCGGAAAAAAAGTTGAGTTCTACATGATAAGCGAAAGCGACGGCACACACCGGCTTTTTCAGCTTCTGGAAATTCTTATGACGCAAAAAGAAAAAGTTTTTGTTATGGACGAGATAAGCCGAAGCCTGCATCCAAAACTTACAATCGAGTTTATAAAAAAATATTTTAAATTTGCCAAAAACAGGCGCGTCCAGCTTTTTACAACAACCCACGAAACACGAATTCTCAAGCACGACCTTGTGCGCCGGGATGAAATCTGGATTGCCGACTCAAACGAAGACGGCTCTACAAAACTTTTTAGCCTGGAAGAAAAGCAGGTCCGCATAGACAAAGTTCTTGACGAAAACTACATGAGCGGCGAATGGGGCGGAACTCCGGAGTTTGAGGAAGAGGAATAAAAGGTTTGGCAGGAGCATAAGAAAAGCACAGCCAAAATTG
>CAVDRA010000303.1:0-2123 GCA_963611155.1 bacterium
TTTTGAAAGTGCCTTTCCTGCGATAAACTGCGTCTTTATCATTATTTTGTAGGTTCCGCTTTCAAGCTCGTTTGGAACTACGCAGGAAACTGTCTTCGGATCGTTGCGTCCGAGTTTTTCTGTGGAGAGTTTCACCGTCTTTGCTTCGTCGCTGCAGTTTACAAAATAGAGTCCTACATCTTCGTTGTCGCCGGCAACTTCAATGTTTGTTCCCTTTACGTCTAAGAAGCCGCCCTTTGTAAGACATTCTGCGCTTTTGCTTTCAAGGTCGTACACTTCCGTAATTTCCGGGATTATGCTGTTCCCCTGTCTGATTACCGGAACTATCGATTTTACAAGCTCTTTTGTTTCTGCCGTTACGCTGCTTGTTACTGAAAGGGTGTGGCGGTCGCTTGAGAAGGTGTCGTTTTTCGACTTGAATGCGCCTGTAAGTTTGAGGGTGCTTTTGGTAAAGCCGTCGTCAACGGTACAGCCCGTAAGGATTCTTGCAAGCTTCGCGTTTTTCAGGAGGGAAGCAACTGTCAGAAGTTCTTCCTTTGTGTAGCTGCCGTTTAAGCCTGCGGTGATTATGTCGCAGACCAGGTCTTCCGTCGTGCAGGTGCCCTGATTGATGACGCGGGCGTAGTAGCCGCCGGAAGTCGCTTCCGTGAGCATGTTCTTGTAGAGTGCGAACGGCACTTCGTTTGATTTGTGTTCAACTGATGTTGAGTTTAATGTGTTGATATTCATTTCATACCTCGTGTATTTGAATAAATCTGTCAGTTCAGGCTTTTTACAATTCCTTTCATAATTTAGCCCTGAACCTTTTTATAAAAGGTCTGGATTTTGTTTCCAGCCTTGTCCTCTTGTGCTAAAAAAGAATCGTTTTTCAAAAGACTTTCAGAAAACGGTTCTCTTGTCCCGTGTTCTTTTTTTTAAGGTTGAACTAACCTTGTTTAATAAATCATTTCGTTTTCCTCCTTAATTCGATAAAATCGAATTATTTATGATTAGAATATAGGAAATTTTTAGCCAGTTGTCAAATTTTTATTCGAGAAAAACGAATAATATTTAAAATTTTATTAAAGAAAGTCTTGTATCTGTCCGAAAATATGATTATTATTCGTCTAACACGAAAAAAGAGAGTAAATTACAACGTGGAGCGCGAACATGCTCGTTTCTTTTTCATGCGGAAATTTTTTATCTTATGACTCAATCCAGACTCTTTCCCTTACCGGCGGAAAAAAACTCCGCACTAAAAAGGAGCACCTTTTCCAGCCGAAAAACACTGTGCCGTTTTTGAAGACCGGCGTGCTTAAATTTGCTGCAATCTACGGTGCAAACAGCGCGGGTAAGTCGAATTTTTTCAAGGCGATGAACGTTCTCAGGACCTATGTTCTTTCAGGGCATCTCGCCCAGAACTCTGAGGAGCTTTACTGCCGCATAAGAGCGGAAAACAGGGAAAAGCCTTCGTTTTTTGAAATCTGCTTTCTGATTGACAGCGTGCCTTATACCTACGGGCTTGAAATTGACATGCAGAAAAAGCTGACTGTTTCTGAGTGGCTCTATTTTACGAAGGGTGAAGAAAAAAAATATCTCTTCAACAAGAAGTCTGTTGAAACGGGAATTGAATTCGGCACTGTCCTTGAAAACTGCGAAGAAATAAAAGTTCTTGCAAATGTTTTTTCAGGCGGCGAAACTCCTTTTCTTTTCTGCATGAACCACAACACGAAATCTTTCTACGAGAAAAACGAAAAGGCGGTTATCTTAAAGCGGATTTTTGAATGGTTTTCAAAGAGTTTTGAAGTCATCTATCCTGACCAGCCGATAAATGACACCGCCCTCTTAGACGATTCCTGCTCGCTGAAGGCTTACGCTGAACTTCTTAGCAAATTTGGAACCGGAATTGTAGATATTGAAAAAGAAGACGTGAGCGAAGAAAAGGTTAAAGGCTATCTTTCTTTTGTGGACAAGGCAAATCTTGATTTTCAGATTAACCTTGCGCGCACGAACAGCATGAGAACCGGACAGAAAAGCCGGTGGTCTGCCGTAATCAGAAACCGCGCCAACATCTTTACGATAAAACTCGATGAAACCGGGAAACCGGTGTATTCTGCCTTGAAATTCGTTCACCAGTACGGAGA
>CAVDRA010000304.1:0-2100 GCA_963611155.1 bacterium
GATTTCCCGACAAAAAAGGACATCAAAGTTGCAAAAAATTATCTTTCGGAAACGGAACTCAAGGTTTTGAACAATCTGGTGAGTGCATATTTTGACCTTGCTGAAATTAACGCGATGGAACATAAAACAATGTATATGGCAGATTATGTTGAACAGCTGGATAAAATTCTTTTGGGAACAGGAAAAGACGTTCTTGAAGGTGCCGGTTCTGTAAGCCATAAGCAAGCCTTGGAAAAAGCTGAAAAGGAATATCAAAAGTATATTCAGAAAAATCTTTCGCCGGTGGAAAAAGCATATCTTGAAACTATAAAAAATCTTAATGAGGTAGCGATGGGAGGGGCGCCGAAGGCGTTCCGGAGCGAGTGAAACGAGCGGAGGAATGAGCGTTAGCGAACCCCGGACGTAGCGACGGCAGCCGAAATGAGCGAAGCGAATGGAGTCTGCCGGACCGCCCATAAAAAGCACCCCTACATTTTAAAAATTATTTCACCGGGAAGAACAGCCCGCCGGTCATTTCAAGGTAGTTGGCGCCGGAATATGACGGATATTTTTTCTGAACGGCGTTTTTAAAGGCCTCTGCGTCAGGATTTTTTAGTGCGATATTTTTCAAATCTTTCAGGTATTCAATTTTTGTCTTGACGTCTTCAAGATTTTCTACCGTGTAATGACTTGTGAGCACCAGGCTGATTTTTTTCTGAATGTAGCCGTTGAGACTTGCAATCAGTGCATCGGCGTGGGCGCTGCCGGCAACAATTGAATGAACGTCGTGACCCAGCATATGCGTGTAAACCACGTTGATTTCTGGAATTTCAATGTCAAAAGCTTCTGCGGTCGGAACGATTTTTAATTCCACGCCGGCAATGGTGAGTTTTTCGCCTTCAATGAAGTTGCTTGTAGTAAAAATTGATTTGTCAAAAGCGTCGCCAAAAGCCTTGGTAAAGTTTGCAACCAGTGCCGCACCTCCGCCCTTATGGTTGTAGTCGTCCGCAGTTTTTGTGGAATAAACTTTGCTGCCGTTTTTAAGCGATTTTCCAAAACTTGCGCCTGCCCCGTGATAAGCAATGACCGTGCCTTCAAAAGCCCAGCCATTTTCCAGAATGTATTTTTCAACTTCGGCAAGGTTGTCAAAAAAGCAGGGACTTTCAATCATGAATGCGCGGCCTGCCTTTTCTACCAAAAAACATTCGTCGGCAATCAAGTCATTTGTTTTGTATGCGTGAAGTTTTACTGTGCCAAAATCGTAAACTGCCATTTCGCCTTTTGCCAGCTGAACCTTTGTAAACTGTGATTTTTCCATAATTTTACCTCTTTGTAAAAGCTTTGATTTCCTGGGCGTTACCCGCTTGCGCGGGTCGGGCTATTCGCACTTCCGGCTTTCGCCTTCATTCCTTCGGAACGCCTTCGGCGGTGCTACTATCCCTAACGCATTTTACCAATTGATAATTTTTCGCGCGACGTTGTAATTTATTTATTACAACTATCGAAAATATACTGTTGTAATTTAAAAATGTCAACAGTTGTTATTTAAATTTTACAACAAAAGTGCTATATTTTCTTTATGAAAATTAACACTCAGTTTACGGTTGCAGTTCATACTCTTTTGTGCATTGCATATTTTTCAGCCAGAGAGAAAGTTACTTCAGATTTTATTGCCTCAAGCACGAACGTAAATCCGGTAATAATCAGAAAAATCCTGGGAAAATTACAGAATGCGGGTTTTGTAGAAACAAAGGCCGGGGTAGGCGGTTCTTTTCTTGCCATTCCCCCGCAAAAAATTACTTTAAAAGATATTTATTCCGCCGTTTGTGACGAAGAAGAAGACGTCCGTTCAGTTTTTAATTTTCACGCAAACCCAAATCCTGCCTGCCCGGTGGGAAGTAAAATTCACGCGGTTTTAGATGTTCCGCTTTCTGGTGCTCAAAAAGCAATGGAAGAGGAACTTGGGAAAACTACATTGGAAGATTTATTAAGAAAAATTACAGTCTAGTTGTGCTGAAAGTATCTAGCCTGAATGTCAAATAGCCGTAGCAAAAGTTCTGACACAGACGCGTCTTGAGCTTTGCTCAACCACGCGGCTCGTGGCAGGTTTTTGGCGAGAGG
>CAVDRA010000305.1:0-2076 GCA_963611155.1 bacterium
TCCGTTTTTCATAACGTAAATATTTGCCGCCCCGGCAGAATTTGCCAGGCGATGTCCATTTTGCTTTTCCTGCCGTTTCTGTTTCTGATGTCTGCTCTCTTCTGCCAGCCGTCAAATCATTTATTATTTTTTTATTCATGATTAAATTCTTCCAGTGCCTTTTGAGTTTTTAAAAGATTTGAATATTCACCTTCAATTCCGCTCAACTTTTCGTGAGTTCCGTTTTGGGTAACTTTTCCGTTTTTCATAACGTAAATATTTGCCGCCCCGGCAGAATTTGCCAGGCGATGTGTAATCAGAACCACAGTTTTTGTTTTAGAAAGCTCATAAATTTGCTTTATAATCAGGTCTTCGTTTTCGCTGTCTACGCTGCTTGTTGCCTCGTCAAAAATATAAAAACCGCTGTTCTGTAAAAACGCGCGTGCAATGGAAAGCCGCTGCCGCTGCCCGCCCGAAAAATTCGCTCCCTGCTCGCTAAGTTTTGTTTCAAGTCCAGAACATTCCTTGCTAAGCAGGAATTCCTCAAGATTCACTTTTTTTAGCGCCTGCCACATTTCCTCATCGCTCAAATCTGGATTCGCCATCAAAAGATTGCTTCGCACAGTTCCGGCAAAAATGTAAGAAGCCGCGCCAGTATAGCAGACATCAGCACAGTTTTTTGAAACAAGTTTTGCAACCGTGGATTTTCCGCTTCCGCTTTCGCCGGTAATTGCACTTAATTCTCCTTTCGGGAACGACATCGACACCCCCTTAAGAACAGTTTTTCCGCCATAAGAAAACGAAAGATTTTTTATGAAAATTCCGTCTGAGCTTTTTACGATTTTTTTGTTTTGTTCAATCTCGTCAGCCTTAACAGTAGAATCATCACCAGATTCAACGCCTGCAAAACATTCGCAGCTCCCGCCAGAACCGCAATTACATTCACAATTGTCCGGCTCATCAAGCTCCAAAATCTTAAAAATCTTTTTGCTAGCAGCAATTCCGTTCATCGCAACGTGGAAAAAACTTCCGAGCCTTCTCATCGGAATAAAAAATTCAGCAGACAAAAGAGCCGTCATCACAGAGCCGAAAATGTCCATCCGCCCGTTTTTAAGCTCCAGTGCCGCAATGATAACTCCAAGAGCCGCTCCGCCGTAGGCAACAACGTCCATCACCACGATTGAATTCAGCTGCATCGTAAGGACTTTCATCGTGATTTTTCTGAAAAGTTCACTCTCTTTTTCCATTTCAAGAGCCTTTGCTCCGTCTGCCTGATAGATTTTGAGCGTGGTCAGCCCTTGAAGATTTTCCAGAAAAGAACTTCCAAGACTTGTGTATTGCCCCCAGTATTTTGAAAGAAGTTTTTTCGCAATTTTCTGCACGATAATAATCACAACAGGAATCAAAGGCACACAGCACAAAAGAACCGCCGCACACCGAACGTTTATAAAGCAGAAAACGCCAAACAAAATAAAAGGCGCAATCATCGAGTAAAAAAACTGCGGAAGATACTGTCCGAAATAAGTTTCAAGCTGGTCAACGCCTTCAACACAGACCTGCACAACCTCCGCCGAAGAAACCTTGGAAGTATACGAAGGTCCGAGCCGCAAAAGTTTATTCTGCAAAAGAACACGCAGCCTTTTTTTTACCTGTTTAGAGGCATTAAAACTTGTCCGTGCCGACAATTTTACGCACAAGGAACGCACAAAAATAGACGACAGCACAGCCAAAAGCGTTACAACCGCACGACGCGGCAAAAGCTCGCCATAAAAAATATCTTTTAAAAATACAGAAATAAAAAAAACAGTCAGAATGTTTACGCAAAGCTCAATTAACTTAAGAAAAACCGTCAGAAAAACAAAGCGGGTACATTCCGGCACAACAGCAATAATTTTTTTGTCAATCATCAAAGAACCAGCCAATCCAAATTAGCAATGACTAACAAAATACAGATTTAACCGCCGCTTTTCAACAAAAAAAAGCCTTATTGAGAAATTGAGTTTTTAATTTTTTTCATCTTTTGGACACGATTCATCATTCCGCCTAGGCTCGCCATGCGGAAATTCGCTGCAAGAACAGGAACTCCTCTCGCCTCCT